>SXZD01000057.1 GCA_005788065.1 Burkholderiales bacterium | reverse complement strand
ACCGACGGACAGGGTCGTACGGTGGACTTCCGCAACACCGTCATTGTGATGACATCCAACCTGGGGTCGCATGAAATTCAACGTCTGGTGGGAGAAGACCGCGACATCGTCAAGCATGCGGTCATGAACGAGGTCAAACAGCATTTCCGGCCGGAGTTCATCAACCGTATAGATGAGATCGTCGTGTTCGACGCACTGGGCAGCGAGCACGTTCAGAACATCGCCCGCATCCAGTTGGCAAGGCTTACCGCACGCCTGAAAGAGCGTGACATGAGTCTGGAGGTCAGCGATGCTGCCCTCGCCGAAATTGCCAAGGTGGGGTTTGATCCTCTGTACGGTGCCCGTCCGCTGAAGCGGGCCATACAGCAGATGATCGAAAACCCGGTTGCGCGCCTGTTGCTTGAGGGGCGCTTTGGTCCCAAGGATGTGATTCCGGTGGATGTACGGGACGGCGTTTTCACGTTCGAGCGGGTGGTTCACTAAGTACTTACTACTGAGCACGGACAGTTCTCCACCCCGGTTGGTGGGCTACAATCGGCGTTATTCGATTTTTTCAAGGAGACCCGCCGTGAGTTTCGCCACCACCGACCTGTGCGACGCCCATGAAGACCGCATTGCGCAGGGCAGCTTGCGAATCGTACCGCCCACCTATCTGGCGTGGGGC
Source organism: Burkholderiales bacterium (assembly GCA_005788065.1). Classification (GTDB taxonomy): domain Bacteria; phylum Pseudomonadota; class Gammaproteobacteria; order Burkholderiales; family Burkholderiaceae_B; genus SXZD01. The sequence continues at coordinate 5,257 of SXZD01000057.1, read as the reverse complement.
AAGCGCAATGCTTTCCACGGGCAGGCGCATACCCTGAAAGTGTTCGAGGACAACTCGCTGGTGCGCACGGCGCTTGAGCAGGCAGGGAACGGTCGCATTCTGGTCATCGACGGCGGCGGTTCTCTCCGCTGCGCGCTGCTCGGCGGCAATCTCGGTGTACTGGCCCAGAAAAACGGCTGGGCCGGTGTACTGGTCTATGGTTGCGTGCGCGACTCCGACGAATTGGACGCCTGCGACATCGGGGTGCGAGCCCTGGCTGCACATCCGCAGAAAAGCCTGAAAAAAGGCATCGGACAGGAAGGCATCGACATCGTGTTCGATGGCGTCAAGGTCAAATCGGGCAACTGGATCTACGTTGACCGCGACGGCATTCTGGTAGCAGATGAGTCTTGTCACGCATAGTGATCTTTCCGATCACCGCTATGGGTGAAATCACACCATTTACTTGAAATGGCACATGGGCGTCTTGTAGCATTGTCGTATCCCAATGCGGTGCTGCCCCCATGCTGCTGTCCTGTTTGATTGCCCTCCTGTATGCGCTGCCTGCTTTGGTTTTGCTAGCTCTCATGCGAACGCAGAGCTTTCCCCTTCCTCTGAAAAACAGTCTGATAGTGAGGGCAGTCGTCGAGACCTTATTATGGGTTGTGGGTGTTCAGGTATTGACGGAATCCATTCTGCTTACCCACGCATATGAGCTTTTGCGGGAGGAGGCAACGCGTACCTGGCAGATCTCGGGCTTGGGGGTTTTGCTGCGCGTTGTATTGACACTACCGATTTTCTTGTTGCCGCATCTGGTGTCAAAACGCCCGTTGCTTGGCATCCTTTCCAGTTCGATGTGGGCCTTGCTCATGGGTCAGCCTTTACTGATTCAAATGACATTCAGCGTTCCAATCATCCCCGCCCTGACGCGTATCGGGATCGAGCCTGTTTTTGTTACGCCACTAACGTTGACATGTTTCATCATCGGTGCATTGTGGTGTCTTTCGGTGCAAAATATCGCTCGACCCATTGAAGGTTTTTCAATGATCCGGCCTCTGTTCCAGCGCTTGCAGATCCCTTTCAATAAGTTGATTGGCCAATGGTGTTCCGTATTTGGGTTGTATGCCTGGTTGGCGTTGGGGCTCATTTTTATATCGGCTGGTACGCTTTCCGTTAATGAAGTGCGAATCCGCCACTATGGCCTTATTCTCTTCTATTCGCTCGCATCCATACTGATGAGTCTTTGGGTGCTGTGGAGCAGTAAGTACCATCTGCGCCGGCTGATACGAGAGAAAGAGTTGAACAGCACGCAGCAAATTTCCCTGCTTGAGAGCAATATTTTCATGCGCCAGCAGCAGATTGTGCGCATGCTCAGCGGCGCAAATGCGGGCGCCATTTTCTGGCAGGCTGCGCATGCCCATGTGCAGACCGGCAGCCAGAATTGGCGACGGGGCTTGGTGGAGTACCACATGGACGCCATCGAGCTGCCGGTGGCGCTCAGACCGTCGGACAATCTGGAAGTCTTTTTTCGCAAGTGCCTGACCGTCGCAGAATTCGAGCGTCTGGCTGTAGCGCTCGATTCCGTTTTTCTGGGAACAGAAAACCAGTTTGTCATGGAGTTGGAAGGCGCACTCACACCCAAGGGGCAGCATACCTACAAATTGTATGCCAGTGCGCTTCGCAGTCAGGCGGGTCCTGGCATCCTGTTTTTTGACGTGCTTCTCCTCAACTATTGTGAAGAAAAGAATTTGCGGCAGCAGTGGCAGACAGCTGCGCAAATACGAAAAGAGACCTTGTTCTCAGTCGGACACGATTTGGGCTCTCCCTTGGGGTTGGTGCGTATTTCAACCAATCTCTTGCGCCGCCATCTGGAGAATTCCGGCACTTTGGATGCCTATGCCGTCAAACAGTTGACGCGGATTGATGCCAGTGTTCTTGAGGCACACGCCTACCTGAAAAATGCGCTGGATTTCGCCCAGTCCGACCAACCCGATTTCCGCTTCCCGGAAATGGATATCGTCCCGGAGCCATGGTTGCAGAGTCTGCTGGACAAGCAGCGCGTCATTTATTCACTGTCGGCTGATCGCATCAAGCTGGATGTGCCCGAAGGAACCACACTCCTGAAGATTCAGGAGCAGGCTTTCCAGATGATTGCCACCAATCTCATTTCCAATGCATTCAAGTACGGCGCCAGCACAGGGGGTCTCATCACCGTACGTCTCTGTCAGGGCCGTGACGGCCGCAATCAAGCGTGTACTGTCTTTGAGGTGGCGGATGAGGGTGCCGGTATTCCAGTGTCAGTCCGGAAAGCGTTGTATCAGCCCTTCAAGCGCGGACTGAATACAGGAAATATCGGTGGTACCGGGCTGGGTCTGACCATCGTCAGGCGAGGTGTCGAATGTCTCGGTGGCAGCATTGACATACTGCCGGTCAAGCGTGGAACGCATTTTCGCGTCTGTATACCCGTTCAACTAGTGTGTGAGCAGACGGAAATTCCAGCCTGAGCGGTTCCATTCCTCTGCCTCTGTGCGCAGGGCATACTCGGTCAGTGGATGATCATTGAGCCAGGCTTCAGACACCCCCACGTTGATCTGCGAATTCTTGATTTTCAGATCCACCTGCGTGATCGAATCTGCCACGCGACGACGCAGGAAAAGCGTGGAAAGCCTCAGACAGAGTACGTCCAGCCATTCGCTGGGGCGGGAGATGACTTCATTGAGTTTGGCAAGCTTGCCGTTCTGACCCAACACGATGTCAGCAATCACGTTCTGTTCCGGTCTTGAAAACCCCGGCATGTCTGAGTTGCGCAGGATATAGGCCGAATGTTTGTGATACCCGTTGTGGCTCACCGTAAGACCTACCTCGTGCAGTTCGCAGGCCCACGCCAGTCGCTGTCTGGCTGTATCGAATTCTTTGCCGTAACGGTCCTGGATCTGCTCTTGTAGCTGCAGGGCCAACCCGCGGACGCGGGCGGCATGCTTTCGGTCGGTCTGATACCGTTCCTGAAAGCGGGCCACGGTGACTTCGCGCATGTCCTGCCCGGTGTTGCGGCCTAGCATGTCATAGAGCACCCCCTGGCGCAATCCGCCGTCTGTCACCGTCATGGTGTTCAGTTCCAGTTCTTCGAACACTGCACACATCACCGCAAGACCGCCGGCCATTACACCCAGTCGGTCTGGTTTCAGTCCCTGCAGTTCGCATTTGTTCACATTCCCGCTGCGTATGAGTTCATCCCGCAGCTTATGCAGTCCGTCGCGGTTGATGCCGTTCTCATAGATGCCATTGGCCCGGTGCAACTCGGCAATCGCGCGTGCCGTACCGGAACTGCCCACCGCGTGCGTCCAGCCCAGTTCGAAAAAGTCGCGCCGCAGCACGGCCACTTCTTTGCGGGCTGACAGTACCGCCTCTTTCATGGCCTTGGCCGTCACTTCGCCTTCCGGAAAATATTTTTGCGTCCAGCTGACGCAGCCCAGATACAGGCTTTCCATGGCCAGCGGCTCATAGTCATCGCCGATGATGAATTCGGTGGAGCCCCCGCCGATATCCACCACAAGCCGCCGTCCCTGTCCGGTGGGCAGCAGGTGCGACACGCCACAATAAACCAGACGCGCTTCTTCCTGTCCTGCAATCACTTCAATCGGAAACCCGAGCGCCTCTTCTGCTTTTTGCAGGAACGCCGGCGCGTTGCGGGCGACGCGCACCGCATTGGTGGCTACCGCGCGTACCTGCTCTGCCGAGAATGAGCGCAGCCGCTCGCCAAAGCGCATCAGCGCATTGATACCGCGCAGTTGAGAATCCGCGTCCAGTGTCTTGTCGGCTTTCAGGCCGGCACCGAGTCGAACGGGTTCTCGCAGGCTGTCGATGACGTAGATCTGCTTGTGCCCGTCGAGTTCTTCAACGCGGCAGATGACCATGCGAAAACTGCTGGAGCCGAGATCTACCCCGGCAACGGTGTATTTTTGATTAGCCATGGTCGAATTGTCACATGAATCCGATTATTATGGACATTGCAGGGCTGCGTTTTTGTGACAAATCAATGACAGCAAAAAGATACTCGCATCACGGAGTTTGCAATGGCCAATCACAGCGGCAATGAACTGTTTCTCAACCGCGAGCTCGGCGTTCTGGCTTTCAACGAACGTGTCATGGCCATGGCCACCGATCCGCGCATCGGTCTTCTTGAACGGTTGAAATACCTCTGCATCTCCGCCAGCAATCTGGACGAGTTTTTTGAAATCCGGGTCGCCGGCTTGATGGAACAGGCTCGCCAGAGCCCCGACTTTCGGGACCGTGACGGGCTGACAGCATCTGAGGTTTTGCTGTTGGTATCGGATAGGACCCATGATCTGGTGGAGCGGCAGTACCGATTGTTCAATCAGGAGATTGTCCCGGCGCTGGAGAAAGAGGGCGTATTTTTCCACACGGTGGACACCTGGACGCCCGAGGTGGCGCAATGGGCGCAACAGTATTTCGAAGCCGAGGTGGTTCCCGTGCTCACGCCCATCGGTCTGGACCCGGCGCATCCGTTTCCGGTGGTCTACAACAAGTCGCTCAATTTTGCAGTTGAACTCAGTGGTGAGGATGCCTTCGGTCGCGAGTCGACCATGGCCGTGGTGCAAGCTCCGCGCGTGCTGCCACGCCTGATCCGTATGCCACCTGACATCACGCCGTATCCGCATGGCTTCATCATGCTAACGTCCATCATGCAGGGTTGCATTCCGGCTTTGTTTCCGGGCATGGATGTAAAGGGGGTCTATCAATTCCGGGTAACCCGCAACAGCGATCTGTATGTGGACGATGAAGAAATCACCAATCTGCGTGTCGCCCTCCAGGGTGAACTGTCGCAGCGGCATTTTGGCGACTCGGTTCGGTTGGAGATTGCAGACCGCATGCCCGATACGGTGAAAGACCGCTTGAAAAAAGAGCTCGGACTGGATGAGCGTGACATCTATCGCGTCAATGGCCCCGTCAACCTCGTTCGCCTGATGCAGGTGGCCGATTGGGTGGATCGACCTGACCTGAAGTTCCGTTCGTATACAGCGGGCATGCCATCGGATCTGGCCGTTGAGCCGGATATATTTAAAGCGATTGCCAAGCGCGACATCTTGTTGCACCACCCCTACCAGTCTTTCACACCTGTGGTGGAGTTCCTCAAACGCGCGGCATCCGACCCCGATGTCGTGGCCATCAAACAGACCATTTACCGTACGGGCACTGACTCCGAACTGATGGATGCGCTGGTGCTGGCAGCCCGCAACGGCAAGGAGGTCACCGTTGT
>SXZD01000056.1 GCA_005788065.1 Burkholderiales bacterium | reverse complement strand
CGGTGTTGCACCGGCATGCCGGCTTGGCCTTCTTCGATCAGGATGTGTTTGTGAACGCCGTCGGTGGTGTGCGCATCACCGAGCCTGCAGCAGACTTGGCCATTGTGCTGGCCATGGTGTCCTCCCTGAAAAACCGTCCACTGCCCAAAGATCTTGTCGCCTTTGGGGAAATTGGTCTCTCCGGTGAGGTCAGACCCGCTCCGAGAGGGCAGGAGCGCCTGCGCGAGGCAGCCAAATTGGGTTTCTCAATGGCCATCATTCCGGCCAGCAACCAGCCCAAACAGCCCATCGAGGGGCTCACCATTGTTGCAGTCGAGCGAATTGAGGCGGCTTTACATGCTTTACGTGCGGCTTTAATCAGCTAAAATCCCCCAAAATACTTAAAGTAGTTTCTTAAATATCGTTTGCCATCGCACGGTGGCAGCACTACAATTTCATCTAACAATTCCCAAGGGGGCGAGTGTTTTTGCCTCCTGACCACACTGACGGAAGAAGACCCGAATGAAACGAGTCCAAACCCTGTGCGTGATGTTGAGCGTTGCCCTCGGCCTGTCCGTTGGCGCAGTTCCATCCAAGGCACATGCCGCCAGCGACGCCGCCGCTGTCAGCGCCAAAAAGAAAAAACCCGCCGGCAAGCCGGCCAGCCCGCAACCCGCATCCAAACCCAAGCCCAAGGCTGCACCCGACCGTCTCAGTGACGCGGGTCGCGTGGTACCTGTGGCAGTGGCCCGCAGGCCTGCCGCTGTTGCAGGCGCTGCAGCCGTTGCAGCGGGTGCAGGCGTTGGCGTCATGTCGCAGGGGCAGGCAGCAGGCTTGCACCGCACGGCAGATCCGCTGGATCTGAAGTCCGCAGTGGCTCACGTTGAGGACCTGGACACACGCGAGGTGCTGTTCTCCAAAAATTCTGACGCCGTGCTGCCCATCGCATCCATTACGAAGCTGATGACAGCGCTGGTGGTCACCGATGCAGGTCTGGATCTGGATGAAACCATCACCATTTCCGAAGCCGATGTCGATACCGAGAAGCACAGCACGTCCCGCCTGCGCGTGGGTTACAGCATGACCCGACGCGAGGCAATGCATCTGGCGCTGATGTCTTCTGAAAACCGGGCCGCGCATGCGCTTGGCCGGCACTATCCCGGCGGGTTGCAGGCATTTGTCGCTGCGATGAATGCCAAGGCCCACTCCATCGGCATGAACGATTCGCGCTTTGTCGAGCCCACAGGTTTGTCCAGTTCGAACGTATCATCGGGGCCCGATCTGGCTCGTCTGTTGAGGGTGACCAACGACAAGCCGCTGATTCGCGAACTGTCCACCAGTCCCGGGCAGGTTTTCACGTTCAACGGTCGTCCGATGCAGTTCAACAACACCAATGCATTGGTCAAAAGCAACCAGTGGGACATCAATGTCTCCAAGACCGGCTTTATCTCCGAGGCGGGTCGTTGCCTTGTGATGCACGTCAAAATCGAGGGACGCAGACTGGCAATTGTGCTGCTGGATTCATTCGGTAAGGCATCACGATTGGGGGACGCCAATCGTATTCGCAAGTGGCTTGAGACGCATCATGCGGACGTGGCACCGGTGAAGGTGCAGGCGCCGGCGTTGCAGCGCGAGCGGCGGACGTAAGCGGTTCGTCTGACTCGTCCGGGTTCGCTCCGGGCGTTATTCAAAACGTGGCATTGTTGGTTCGTCTTAGGCGTCCGGATTCGCTCCGGCGGTTCTCCCGCAAAAATTGCGCTCCTCAACGTTGACGGGCTTTGAACGCCGTCTTCGCGGCGCTTCAACCCTCGCAAATCAGTGATTTGCTCGGGACACCCGCTGCACGGTCGGGCGCAATTTTTCGGATGCGATCCGGCGGAGTCGATCTCCGAACGCCTTTTGTTGCACCGGGAACAATCGAACATTACAGCGGCCTTGCGCGGTTGCTCTGTGTCCCGTTCAAATTCCGGCAAAGCGCCGCATTGCATCAGCCCTGCCGGTGGTATCCCAGTCCCTTGCTGATCAGCATCGCCGTGGCCTTCACATCGTCCAGCCATTCGTCTTTCAGACGGTCAGCCGGCGCGGTCAATGACAGACCCGCCACCACGCGCCCGCTGTCGTCGCGGATGGGTGCAGAGATGCACCGCACGCCCAGTTCAAGCTCTTCGTTGTCGCGCGCATAGCCATTGCGCCGTGTATCAGCCAGTTCGCGTTCAAGGCGGGGCAGTTCGGTAATGCTGTTGCGCGTATGCCCGGTCAGGGCTGTGCGAGTGGCATAGTCCTTGACCATCGCCGTTTCATCCCAGGCCAGGAAGAGCTTGCCGGTTGACGTCAGGTGCAAAGGGGCGCGACCGCCGATGGAGCGTACCACCTGCATGCCGCTGCGCTCTGAAAATGCCCGCTCGATGTAGATGATTTCATCGCCCTGACGAACGGACAGGTTGACTGTCTGCCCCGTCTGGCGATGCAGCCTGCGCATGGGTTCGAGTGCGACATCGCGCACGTTGATTCGGGCTTTGACCAGATTGCCCAGTTCGAGCAGTCGCATGCCGAGGCGGTAAAGGCCCGGCTCGGTACGGTCGACCAGTCTCACGGCTACCAGATCGTTGAGGATGCGGTGGGCTGTGGACGGGTGAAGCCCCGAAAGCGCAGCGAGCTCTTTCAGGGCGATGGGGTCCTGATGTTCGGCCAGCAAATCGAGCAGCTGGGTGAATCTTTCGATCACTTGGATGCTGGTCCTGCTGACGGTTTCGTCGTCTTTACTCATGTGGGCCCGATTTCACACTCATTAATGTAGGTTTTGTGAGTGTTTTTGTGTTTGTGCGATGTGTGTCTGTTGCGAGCACTGCAGGTGTGCTCGACGCATGTTCATTGTAGGGTTCGTCTTGACAATCTTTGTGAAAGTTTACTCCACGATATGAAATGTATCCACTTGTTTTACGGGTTCGCAGATCAGGCTTAACCCGACCGCAATGCCTGCAGGGTTTGACCGGATGGGCGATCGGGGTATTCTGTTGTGAGATTCGGGGTTAAACATTGCTGCAGGGTTTTGCATCTTGAGAGTTGGTCTTTTCATCACGTGTCTGGTTGATACCATGCGGCCGGAGATCGGTCTGGCCACGGTCAAACTGCTCGAAGCGGCGGGTTGCACGGTCGAGGTTCCCATGTCGCAAACATGTTGCGGTCAACCCGCGTGGAATTCTGGCGACGCGCCGGCCACGCGTGCGCTGGTGCAAAAGTTTGTCGATGAGTTTGAAGGTTTTGATGCTGTGGTGGCACCGTCCGGTAGCTGCATCGGTATGGTGGTCAAGCACTATCCTGATGTGGTGCGGGAAGATGCGCAGTTATCTCAGCGTGTGTCCGCTTTGGTTCATCGTGTTTATGAGTTAACGGATTTTCTGGTGCGTGTGCGGGGTGTGAAGCCCGGCGAGTTTGCGTCGCTGTCGGCAGGTTCACAGGTGCACAAGTTAACGTATCACGACTGTTGCAGCGGTTTGCGCGAGTTGGGTATTCAGTCGCAGCCCCGTCAGCTGATCGCGCAAAATACGCCGCACCAGATGGAAGAGATGCCGGATGCCCGCAATTGCTGCGGGTTCGGTGGTACGTTCGCATTGAAGTACGGCGATGTGTCGGCCGCCATCTGCAGCGACAAGTGCGCATCGATTGCGCGCACCGGCGCAGATGCGGTGGTGATGGGTGATCTGGGTTGCATGCTGAATATCGAAGGCCGCATGCGGCATACCGGCGAGATGAACACGCGCGTACTGCATGTGGCGCAGGTATTGGCAGGAGATTTGTAATGCAGGTAGCCAGCATGCATTTCGTGGCGCGGTCAGGGCAAAAACTGGCTGACCAGCGGCTTCAGGAAAATCTTAAAAAACTGGCGACCAAGTTTGTATCGGCGCGCGCAAAAGCGATCACGGAGCTGGACGATTTTGAGGCGACGCGGGACGAGGCCGTGCGTATCCGCAACGAAACACTGGCCAATCTGGATGGCTGGTTATCGCTGTTCGAAGAGTCTGCCACCGCGCGCGGTACCGTGGTCCTGTATGCCGAAACACCGCAGCAGGCTGCACAGTTGGTGGCTGATATCGCCAAGCATCACGACGTGAAGACGGCCATCAAGAGCAAGTCCATGGTGTCGGAAGAGATGGCCCTGAACTCGGTGCTGGAGCGCAACGGCGTGAAGGTGCGCGAGACTGATCTGGGCGAGTACATCCTGCAGATCAACAACAATGAGCCACCCAGTCACATCATTGCACCGGTGGTGCACAAAGACAAAGCGGAAGTGGCCGATTTGTTTGCATTGAATCACGGCACACCGCGCAAGACTGATATACAGGAGCTGACACGCGAGGCGCGCGAAGTGCTGCGTCCGCAGTTTCTGTCGGCTGACATGGGTATTACCGGTGGCAATTTCGTGATTGCAGAAACGGGATCAGTTGCCATTGTGACCAATGAAGGCAACGAGGGTATGTGTACCATCGTGCCGCGTGTGCATGTGGCTGTTACCGGCATCGAAAAAGTGATACCGAACCTCAATGCGCTGGCTACCTTGTTGCGGCTTTTGCCGCGCTCGGCGACCGGGCAGAGCATTTCCAACTATGTCTCTTTGCTAACAGGTGTCCGTGCGCCGGGCGAACTGGATGGGCCTGAATTCAATTACGTCATTTTGTTGGATGGCGGTCGCAGCAGTTTGTTGGGTACCGAGTTTCAGGAGATGATGCGTTGCATAAAGTGCGGCGCCTGCATGAATCACTGTCCTGTCTATCAGAAGATAGGCGGTCATGCGTATGGCTGGGTGTATCCGGGGCCGATGGGGTCCGTACTGACACCGAGCTACATCGGTATTGAAAACGCGATTGATCTGCCGCAGGCCGCCACACTGTGCGGCGAATGTCATGTGGTGTGCCCGGTCAAGATTCCGTTGCCGGAACTGCTGCGCAAACTCCGTGAAAAACAGACGGAGCGCGGATTGCGACCCTGGCGTGAGCGTGTGTTTTTGCGCATGTGGGCGTGGTTGTCGGTTCGTCCAGTTCTCTATCACACCGTCACGCGAATGGCATCTCGAGCCTTGCGATTCATGTCGTATACGGTGCAAGGCGCGGCGATGGGACCTCAGGTGCGGCATTTGCGGATGGCCGGTGGGTGGACAGAGCATCGCACCATGCCGGCGCCATCGGGCAAGACGTTCAAGGAGTTGTACGCACAGCGTGCCAAGTGAGTTGTTGAGTGACCGTTATGCGGCAGTGACCGGTATACGGCAGTGACCGGTATACAGCAGTGACCGTGTGACGGGATATGCTCACCTCAGAGTTTGTGCGTCTTTGGCATCCGTTGTCTCTCCGGCGGTTCTCCCGCAAAAATTGCGCTCCTCAACGTTGACGCCCTCCGAACCCCGTCTTCGCGGGGCTTCGGCCCTTCACGGATCGGTGATCCGCTTCGGGACGGTCGCTGCACGGTCGGGCGCAATTTTTCGGATGCGATCCGGCGGAGTAGACTTCCGGACGCCTTCTGTTGCAAGTTTATGACTTCCGTCACTCGGCCACTCGGCCACTCGGTCACTCGGTCACTGACGAACCGGCTCGCTTGCTGTGCTTCATCTTGATCTCCCGCAGCGTCAGGCGCATGGCTTCGTTGCATTCGCCAATCAGCGCCGGGCCCCTGTAAATCAGGCCCGTATACAGTTGCACGAGTTTCGCACCTGCATCCATTTTTTCCCGTGCGTCCGCGCCACTCATGATGCCGCCCACACCGATGATGGGCAGATCTTCACCCAGACGGTCATGTAAGCGTTGAATCACTTTCAGCGACATTTCGCGTACCGGCGTGCCGCTGAGTCCACCCGTCTCCTCCGCATGGGGCAGACCTTTCACAGCGTCGCGCGTGATGGTGGTGTTGGTGGCGATGACTGCATCAAAACCGTAGTGCATCAAGCGGTCGGCAATGGAATCGATCTGATCGTTGTCCAGATCCGGTGCGATTTTCAGGGCCAAGGGTCTGCGCACGCCGTGTTCATCAATCAGGCGACGACGTTCGTCGCGCAAAGCGGCCAGCAATACATCCAGCGAATCGCCGCCCTGCAGGTCGCGCAGGTTTTTGGTGTTGGGTGATGAAATGTTGACGGTCACATAGGTGGCCAGCGCATACACTTCGCGCAGCGCTTTGACATAATCTTCGTGCGCCTGTTCGACCGGTGTGCTGGCATTTTTGCCGATGTTGATGCCCAGGACACCCACGAACTGACTGCGTCGCACGTTTTTGACCAGTGCATCCACACCTTCGTTGTTGAAACCCAGGCGGTTGATGATGGCCTGCCGTTCCGGCAGACGGAACATGCGTGGCTGAGGGTTGCCCGGCTGGGCTCTGGGTGTGACGGTGCCGACTTCCAGAAAGCCGAATCCCAGTGTGGACAGTGCGTCAATATGTTCTGCATTTTTGTCCAGCCCGGCAGACAGTCCCACCGGGTTGGGAAACTCGATGCCCATGACCTTGATGGGGTTGGGCGTAACGGTGGGTACCAGACGTTTGAGCAGCCCCCAGCGCTGAAGGCGGTCGGCCCAACTGAAGGTGAAATGGTGAGCCTCTTCAGGCTCCATGGAAAATAGCAGTGGGCGCGCCCACTCATATGGAAATTGCATGATTCTGGTTTGGAGAAAGGGCTGAGCGACTGCTGCGCTCACGCTCGGTTTGTGTCCGGACTGTCCTGTCCGCTGTCCTGCCCGAATTGTACCCATTGTCCGGCCTGCAGTCGCTGCAGAGGCTGGAAGCGGGCTTTGTAATTCATCTTGTTGCTGTCGGCTATCCAGTAGCCCAGATACAGCCACGGCAGCTTCAGTTCGCGGCACTGCTCGATCTGCCATAGGATGCCGTAGGTGCCCAGACTGCCCTTGTAATCGGGTTTGTAGAACGTGTAGACGGAGCTCAGTCCGTCTGTGAGGATGTCGATGATGGACACCATCACCAGCATGCCCTGCGGGTCGCGGTACTCAACCAGCCGGCTGTTGACGCGGCTTTGCAGCAGAAACTGCGCATACTGTTCCCGACTGTCTTCATCCATGCCGCCGCCCTGATGACGCTGCATCTGGTACTCGAGATACAGCTCATAGTGTTCTTGAACGAAGCGCAGACGCTGCACGCTGGGTGTGAGGTCCGCATGGGCTTTGGCGGCACGCCGCTGACTGCGGTCGGGCTGGAACTGGCTGACCTCAAGCCGCACTGGCACACAGGCGCGGCAGCCATCGCAATATGGGCGATAGGTAAACAGACCGCTGCGCCGAAAACCGGTGGCTACCAGGCTGGAATAGACGTCGGCGTTGATGAGGTGGCTAGGCGTGGCAACCTGCGAGCGTGCGAGCCTGTCGGGCAGGTAACTGCACGGGTAGGGCGCTGTGATGTAGAACTGCAGCGCTGAAAACGGTAACTCACTGGGCTTGGTCATGTTGCCTTGATTGCCACTTCAGTTCCTGTTTGCACCATGGCAGGGATGCCTGCCGTGTGCACCCGGAAACCCAGGTTTCAAACTCGTCACGGGGCATTTCGCGTGCGCCGAGCGACGCCAGATGCCGGGTGTTCTGCTGGCAGTCTATCACCTTCGCCCCGCACTGCAACAGCCATTCCACCAAATGGGCGAGAGCGAGCTTGGACGCGTCAGTGCGTCGGCTGAACATGCTTTCGCCAAACACCATGCCGCCGATACTGACGCAGTACAGACCACCGACCAGTTCGCCCTCGCACCAACTCTCGATGCTGTGGGCATGGCCTGCCTGATGCAGGCGTCCGTAGGCCTGCTGCATGTCCGGCACGATCCATGTGCCGGCCTGCCCGTCGCGGGGTTCTGCGCAGGCGCTGATGACCTGCCCGAAGGCATGGTTCATGGTGAAGCGCCACGCGGGATCTGTGCTGCAGCGTCTGATGGTCTTGGCAAGCGAGCGCGATACCTTGAAGTCGGCCAGTTGCAGGACCATGCGGGGCGAGGGAGACCACCACAAAATGGGTTCGCCTTCGCTGAACCAGGGAAAAATACCTCGGCTGTAGGCATCCACCAAGCGGTCTGTCGACAGATCGGCGCCGGCGGCCAACAGGCCGTTGGCTCCCTGTGCGGCGGTCAGCGCCCGCGAGGTGGGCGGGAAGGGTTCGTCGGGCTCAAGGAATGGCAGGCGGATGCGGGGCATGAATGAGCGTGAGGGCTTTGGCGATGGGTCGACTCTGGCGTGTGATTCAGGCTTCAAGGCGCAGGCCTGTCGGTGCAGGCAACGTTCAACCGGGGTGATGGAAGGCTTCTGCCGGCCAGGACGTGGCATCGAACAGGTCTCCACTGTGCAGACGGAACCTGCCGGCGCGCCGGTCTTCAAAAAACAGTTTCAGCGTTTTGCTGACGGTCATGAAAGCCAGATCGTCCCATGGGATGTCTTCTTCGCGGAACATTTTGACCTCAAGGCTTTCGGGGCCTGCTGCATAGTCAAGATCGAGCAGTTCAGCCCTGAAAAACATGTGAACCTGCTGCGCCCGCTGTACATCAAAAATGGTGAAAGGCGGGCCGAGTCGAACCCGGGCACCCGCTTCTTCCAGTGTCTCGCGCGCTGCCCCCTGATGGATGCTCTCGTTGATTTCCATGAAGCCGGCCGGCAGGGTCCAGAAGCCGTAACGCGGCTCGATGGCGCGGCGGCACAGCATGATCTGGTCTCCGTAGACCGGGATCGTGCCCAAGACCATTTTGGGATTGATGTAATGCACCGCATTGCAGCCGGTGTTGGTGCAGACGTGACGCAGTCGTGAATCGTCAACGGGAATGGTCTGCGAAACAGGGTGGCCGCAGGCGGAACAGAATTTGGGTTCGGGATACATGAGGGTTTGGAGCTCTTCCGGCTGGCTTTGGGCTGTTGAAACGTGGCAGATGTCGGTTACGCCTGCTGTTGTGCAGTTTAGCACCCGGAGGTGCGCGCAACGAAGCGGCTGATGGCCTCTGTCATGTCCTGCGGGTGAGTGAAGACGATGTCGTGGGCGCCGTCAATGGTCAGGGTATCAATGGCGTGCTCAGTGGGGTATTTTCTGCTCAGCTCGTCCAGTAGCCGCCGCATGCGTGAAGCATTGGCAACCGTGTCGTTTCTGCCGTGGATGATCTGCAGGGGAATGCCGGTGTTGGCCAGTGCCTGCAGCAGATCCTGCCCCCGCGACTGAATGATCACCTGTTGCAGGGTCTGGCTGTAGGATGTCCACGAATGCTGCAGGCTGTCGCGTGCAACGTCGGGCGGCAGGTCGGGCATCAGATGGGGCATGAGCGGCGTCAGCCAAGGACGCAGGTGGCACATCAGCCAGCAGGTGGCGCGGGCCAGCGGCGTTTCCAGCGCCATCCAGCGGTTAAACAGGGAGGTGCTGCCAATCGAGGTCAAAGCGTCCTGTTCGTTCTCAAACAGGGGGAGGCTGGCCAGAACCACGCCGGCGAGATGATGGAGAGGCTTTGGCTTGTCCAGATTTTTGCCTTGTGACAGCACGCTCAGCGCCCAATGCGCGCAGAGCAGTGCGCCCATGGAGTGGCCGATGAGAAAAACGGTCTGCTGCTGCAGGCCGTTGCTGTTTTGCCAGTGTGTGAGGGTGGCATCAAGGGATTCAATGTGCTTGCTCACTGTGTAGGCGGCCTGCGGGCGGGGTGATCGACCGAAACCAAGACAATCGACGAACAAGAGGTGAGCGCGGGTGGCCAACTGATCGAACGCGGGCAGCCACGATGCCTGCGACCCTGCGATGCCGTGGATGAAGATCAGCGTGGTGCATGCCTGCGGATTTTGGGCCGGGATATAACGGTAGTGCAGGATGGTCGCGGGGTCGTCGGGCATGGTGAAAGGGTGTTGGTCAGGGTG
>SXZD01000055.1 GCA_005788065.1 Burkholderiales bacterium | reverse complement strand
TGCCGCCGCCCACCACGCAGACATCCTGATTGCGGTAGAAAAAGCCGTCGCAAGTGGCGCAAGCTGATACACCCCGGCCCATGAAAGCCTCTTCGCTGGGCAGACCCAGGTACTGGGCTGATGCGCCAGTAGCGATGATGAGGGCATCGCAGGTATAGGTGCCTGAATCGCCGGTCAACTTGAACGGGCGGTTGGAAAAGTCGACGCTGTGGATGTGGTCAAACACCATTTCGGTGTTGAACCGCTCAGCATGCTGCTGGAAGCGGGACATCAGTTCGGGGCCCTGAACGCCCATCGCATCGGCAGGCCAGTTGTCCACATCGGTGGTGGTCATCAGTTGGCCACCCTGGGCCAGACCTGTCACGAGCACGGGTTTGAGGTTGGCACGGGCTGCATAGACGGCTGCCGTGTAGCCGGCCGGGCCAGAGCCCAGAATCAGCACGCGGGCATGTTTGTTGGAGGTGTCGTTGTCGGCCATGGCTTTTCTCCCTAGACGGCACCGGTCGCCTCGCCATGCAACAGGCATGACGTTCGGCTGCATCGGGCGCGCCACAAAAGGTGTTCTGGCAGGGCAGAAACCGGGGTGACGCGAGCAAATGCGGTGCTGAATCATTACAATAGTCGGTAATCATTATACGCAGAGCGCCTGCATTTGTTTTTTCAGGTGGACAATCTGCGACTTTCCGTACTCCCGATGTCAGGTTCCAGTCCTTGAATACCAAGACGCATCAACAACTTCCCCACAAAGTGGCCCGGCTTCTGCTCGAATTGCGCTGGGGTTGCGGCGCGGCCGCCATGCTTTACCTTTTCATGGTGTTTGTGTCCTACGACCGGCTAGACCCGGCCTGGTCGCACTCGGCTGCCAGCGGCGATCCGCGCAATTGGGGTGGACAACTGGGCGCCTATCTGGCCGATATTGCCCTGTATTTGCTTGGCTTTTCCGCCTGGTGGCTGCTGGTGTGGATGGCCTTGAGCCTGGTGCGCAACTGGCGCGAGTTACAGCAGACCCGGCTGGCCATTTTCACGGAAGATCCGCCCAATCCCATTGTTCCGTGGATACGTGCGGCCGGTGTGCTCATCTTTTTGACCGGATCCATTTCCATCGAGGCCTTGCGCATGACGCGGTTTGGGCCCCTGTTGCCGCAGGGCAGTGGTGGCGTGATCGGGCAGTCGCTGGCGTCGGTCGGGCAGACTGTTTTCGGGTTCACAGGCGCCAGTCTTCTGTTCCTGTTGATGTTGGCCGTGGGTTTTTCACTGACAACCGGCATTTCATGGGTGCAGATTGTCGAGCGTGTGGGCGGGTTGATTGAAGATGCCGTGCTGGGCTTGAAAGCGGCCATCGAGGCGCGGCAGGACAGGGCCAAGGGTGAGGTGGCCACTGTCAAGCGCGAGGTCAAGAAAGCGGAATACGTAGAGAAGAAAATCGAGATTCAAGCCGGACCCGAACCGGAGCCTCTGCGAATCGAACCGACCGTGGTGAGGATTGAGCCGTCCATCCGGGTTGAGCAGGAAAAACAGCAACCGCTGTTCCGTGAAATGCCGGACTCGGTATTGCCGGCTTTGGGTTTGCTGGATGAGCCGCCGCCGGTTACGGAAACCGTGACAGCCGACACGCTGGAATATACGTCACGGCTTATCGAGAAAAAGCTGTCGGACTTTGGCGTCCAAGTGAAGGTCATCGCAGCGCTGCCCGGGCCAGTGATCACCCGCTATGAGATTGAACCGGCTGCCGGTGTCAAGGGCTCGCAGGTGGTGAACCTGGCGCGAGATCTGGCGCGTGCGTTGTCACTGGTGTCCATCCGCGTGGTGGAGACGATTTCGGGCAAGAACCTGATGGGTTTGGAATTGCCCAATCCGCGCCGTCAGATTGTGAAGTTGACCGAAATTCTCGGTTCAGTGACCTACAACAATTCTGCGTCGATGCTCACCATGGCGTTGGGCAAAGACATTTCGGGCAAGGCGGTGGTGGCAGATCTGGCCAAGATGCCGCACTGTCTGGTGGCCGGTACCACGGGTTCGGGTAAGTCGGTGGGTATCAATGCCATGATCCTGTCGCTGCTGTACAAGGCAGAGCCAAAAGATGTGCGCCTCATCCTTATCGACCCCAAGATGCTGGAGATGAGCGTGTATGAGGGTATCGGGCATTTGCTGTGCCCGGTGGTGACCGATATGCGCCAGGCCTCCAATGCGCTGAACTGGTGTGTGGGCGAGATGGAGCGACGCTACCGCATCATGAGCAAGATGGGTGTGCGAAACCTCGCCGGTTACAACCAGAAGATTGCAGATGCCGACAAAAAAGGCGAACACATTCCCAATCCGTTTTCGTTGACGCCGGACGCGCCCGAGCCACTGGGCCGTTTGCCGCACATCGTGATCGTGATTGATGAATTGGCCGACCTGATGATGGTGGTGGGTAAAAAGATTGAAGAGCTCATCGCGCGCTTGGCACAAAAAGCGCGTGCTGCGGGTATCCATTTGATATTGGCTACGCAACGCCCGAGTGTTGATGTGATCACCGGCTTGATCAAGGCGAATATTCCAACGCGTATTGCGTTCCAAGTTAGCAGCAAAATTGACAGCCGTA
>SXZD01000054.1 GCA_005788065.1 Burkholderiales bacterium | reverse complement strand
GATGATTCGCGTTTTGCTGCGTGCGCCGATGTCACGCGCGAACTGCGCGAAGCGTGGGCAAGCATCTCGGCACCCGCGCGGGCAGGCAGTCCGGCCAACGCATATGCCATGGTGTAAAAACACTGTCTTGACGTCCCAACGCCAAACGCACAGACTGTCAAAAACTGTGCACACAGCAGGGAGACAGCGCGCATGGTACAGGCCATCGGCCCGCAAACCCCCGGAACCCGTGGTCCCGGCGCCGTAGGCGATCGCATCGCCAGCGGCGGCGGATTTGCGCCCATCATTGCCATACTTCCCCGCCAACTGGCCACCGGCACATTGCAGCAACTTGCAGGACAGACCACTGCCGCCCGCCTGATCAACCTGTCTGCCGGTGGCCTTGCGCAGATCGAAGTGCGCGGCACACCCATGGAAGTCCGGCTCAAAAATCTGCCATCCGGACAAAACCCCGGCGACACGGTGCTGATCAACTTCCGCACCGAAGACATGCCCGATGACCCGGCCTCACTGACCATCCGCGGCGGCTCTGTCGAACGCGGTGCATCAAGTCGCAATACCGAAGCACTCAGAAGCGATGCCGCCCTGCCCTCACGCAGCGGCGATGCAGCCGGTACCCCTTCGACGGACCAGCGACTCTCCGACACAGGGCGTCTTCTCGGTGCCCTCAGCCGTCTGGACAGCAGCGCTGATGCGCCTTTTACCATCGCTGTCGGTTCGGCTGCAGACGACCGCTTCTCCGAAGGCGGCATGCCGGGCGCCAGCTCGCGCGGCGGATCGGCATCGCTCTTCAACAACGTAGAAGGGGCTGGCAGCAGTGGTGTGGCCGGTACCGACACCGTCGATCAGGCCATCGCACGCTATGCGGCACAGACCATTGCCGACATGGTCAAATCGATTGAAAACAGCGGACTGTTTTATGAAGCCCATCTGCAGGAATGGAATGAGGGCCAACGCAGCGAAGACGATATCCGTAACGAACCGCAAAACAGTTGGGGACCGGAAGATGTGCTGGATGATGGCGACACGCCCGGCACCGATCAGCCCCGCGAATCCACACGCGTGGTGGCTGCACAGTTAGGTCAACTGGAACGGCCCGCCATGCACATGACGCTGCCGGGGTTTTTCAATGACCGGGTATCGCTGACGATCGAACCGGAACAGCGACGGCAGAAAGAAACCAAACAGATACCGGCATGGTTTGCCACCCTGCGAATGGATCTGCCGCAACTCGGGCCGCTTGAGCTGCGCATCACGCTAATGGGCAATCAGTGCAATGTCGTGGTCAAGACAGATGAGCAAACGCGCGGGGTGGTGAGTGCTGCATTTCCTGAGTTGATGGAAGCGATGAGTGCAGCCGGACTTTCATTGAATGCACAGGCTGCAGCCCAGGACGACCGGCAGCAGAAAGACGGCAATGGCTGACGAACAGACACCGCAGGACGCCCGCGCACTGGCTGTTGCACTGGCCTATGGTGGAGGACAGTCGGCTCCGCGCGTGGTGGCAAAAGGCAAGGGACTGGTGGCCGAGCAGATCATCCGCA
The DNA here is from genome assembly GCA_005788065.1 of Burkholderiales bacterium. Lineage (GTDB taxonomy): Bacteria > Pseudomonadota > Gammaproteobacteria > Burkholderiales > Burkholderiaceae_B > SXZD01. The sequence goes on along the minus strand of SXZD01000054.1, from coordinate 4,349 downwards.
AGGCAAAAGAGTCGGGTATATTCGTGCATGAATCGCGCGAACTGGTCTCGCTGCTGATGCAGGTTGACCTGGATCGGCACATTCCGCCCGGGCTGTATACCGCAGTGGCTGAACTGCTGGCTTGGGTGTATCGCATGGAAAACCGGATGGTCGACATGAACAATCCACCGCACCAGAAGTGAATGCAGCACACGCCATGACGGACAACCTCGAAAGCTTCAAAGTCAAAACGCCCAGCGATGTCTGGGCCAGCATCCGCGAACTCAGTGAAGACCGTGCACCGCTGGACATCGAGTTTCTGCGCGCACCCGGCAAAATGTGGCATGCCGCCATGGAGCAGCTCGACGAGGCATCAGGCACTTTTTATCTGCGCCTGCCAATACCAGAGGCAAGCCGTCAGCCGGCACCGACACCGATCCGCATTTCACACACCAAGCGCCTGATCAAGATACAGTTCGATACGGTAGCCACCAAGGCCGGACCCAACGGCGAATTCTACGAACTGCTGTTGGCCATACCACGCAACCTCTACCGCATACAGCGCCGTAGCGCATTTCGCATCAGCACTTGCCCGGAGACACCGATCACTATCCGCGCCTCTATGGACGGCCGTTACTGGTTGCGCAAAAATTTACATGACGTCAGTGTGGGCGGATGTTCATTCATGTTCGACTCGCGCGACATGCCCATGCTCAAACCGCAGGCCATCATTCCGCATGTGTTCATCAAGGTGCCGGAAGAAGAAGAGATTCAGGCTGTGCTGGAGGTACGCACGGTGTCGCACCCCAAGAGCGCACCCAAGCCCACCATCATGAAAGCGGGATGCCGCTTCGTCGACCTGCCGTTTGAACAGGAGGCCACGATCCAGCGCTTCGTCAATGACGCACAGCAGAAACAGAAAAAGGCAGGCTGAGCCCAAGCGTCGTTTTAACGTTCTTTCACACTGGCATGTTCATGATGTCGGTATATGACTGCACCAGTTTGTTTCTTACCTGCACCACCATCTGAAACTGCACACTCGCGGTGTTCATGGCCAGCACGGTATCTTCAATGGTGGCTTTGGGGTCGCCCATCTGCAGACGGCGGTTCATGTCAGACGACTTGGCCTGCGCAGCACTGACCTCGGTCAGCATATTGCCCAGCAAACTGGTGAAGTCCGGTGCGGCCTTGTTGTTCTGCCCGACCGGCTGGGCTGCGTTCAGTCCACCTGCACCACCGGCCAGCTTGGCCGCATTCTGGGCAGCCCGCTGCAGTGCATTGGCACCACCGGCGATCGGCGTGCTCTGTGTGGTTGGTGTCATGGCGATGGGCGGCATGATGCGGTTCATCGCTTCCCCCTGTGCAACATCTGTTCTGATGTGCAAATTGTCCGTCACACACCCCTGTTTGAACACCGCACACGGCTGAAAACAGCGACACAAAAGGCCTCTTCTTCAATTTATTTTGTAAATTAAAGTCAAAGACCCTCAAGAAACAAAATTAAGCGCCGATAACCCGCCTTTTTTTGCCTTAGGTCTTTCGCGCGCCGGAGCAACAATAGGTCGACACAGACACCGATTGATGCACGCCATGGCCGACGCACAAACCGCAAACGAGCTGCTGACACCAGCCGACCTGCCGCCCGCAGACGGCGCCGCACCTGTTGCGGGCCCCGCAGCCGGCGCGAAACCCAATCCCATGGACCGCGTGTTCAAGGGCATTGCAGACCTGCCCCAGCGCAACAAGATAGCCCTGCTGGCCACCATTCCCGTTGTCATCGCCCTGATTGCCACCATGATCCTGTGGAATCGTGCACCCGACTACAAAGTGCTGTTCTCCGGTGTAAGTGATGCAGACGGTGGCAACATTGGCGCTGCGCTCACTCAGATGGCAGTTCCCCACAAGTACGACGAGAAGCATCGCGCCATCACGGTTCCTGCCGAGAAAGTGCACGATACCCGCCTCAAACTGGCCTCCCAGGGGCTGCCCAAGGGCTCTGTGGTCGGCTTTGAATTGATGGAAAACCAGAAACTCGGTGTCACCCAGTTCCAGGAACACGTGAATTACCAGCGCGCACTCGAAGGCGAACTGTCCCGCTCCATCATGAGCCTGGGCGCCGTGCATTCCGCCCGTGTGCATCTGGCCATCCCCAAGCCTTCCATCTTTTTGCGCGACCAGCAAAAGCCTACTGCGTCGGTGGTGCTGACACTCGTACAGGGTCGCCTGCTGGAACGCACACAGGTGCAGGGCATCGTGCATCTGGTGGCCTCCAGCCTGCCCGACCTCACACCCAAGAATGTGACCGTGGTTGACCAGGATGGCGAGATCCTGACGGCCGGCAACGACAATCAGGCGCAGAACATGGACGTGAAGCAGATGTCCTTTGTGCGCAGCTTCGAGAACGACTACAACAAACGTGTCACCGACATCCTCAAGCCGATTTTTGGTGAGGACAACGTCAAGGTGGCCGTCACGGCCGAATTCGATTTTTCCCAAACTGATCAGGTGTCAGAGAACTACAAACCCAACCTCGACCCCACTGCAGCGGCCGTGCGCAGCCAGCAAAGCCTTGAAAGCAGCGAGCGCGATCCGAGCACACCGGCCGGTGTGCCCGGTACGCTGAGCAACCAACCGCCCAATGCCGGCGCTGCCCCCATTGCCAACAATCCGCAGGCCGGCATCAGCGCGAATGCAGCTGCCGCAGCCGCATTGGCTGGCCAGAAAAAAGAAAGCATCATCAACTATGAAGTCGACAAGGTCGTGCGCACCACCAAGGGGCAGACCACCACGCTCAAGCGTGTGTCGGCGGGTGTCGCCGTCAACTATCGCAGCGTGACTGACCCCGAAGGCACCAAGCAGGTTCCACTGACCGCCGCCGAAATCGAGCAGATCAGCGCATTGGTGAAAGAAGCCATCGGCTACAGCAAGGATCGCGGCGACACGGTCAACGTCATCAACCAGCCATTCAACAAAGTTGAAGAAAAACCGCTGCCGGTCTGGCGTCAGCCCGAAACCATCGAACTGGCCCGCAGCTTTGGCATTCCCCTGGCTGTTGCGCTCATCACCACCGCGCTCATCTTCGGTCTGGTACGCCCGATGCTCAAGCAACCTGTCGTGGTCACCGAGGTGATCGAAGGCGAAGATGCAGATGCCGACATCCTGCTGCCACCGGAGCGTCAGCGTCTGGAAACCACCGTCGGTGGCGACTCGGGCGACCAACAGATACTCGATCAACTCGCAGAAGGAACCACCACCGTGGTTGGACCGGACGGACAGGCGATCACCATCGGGCCGGATGGCGAGCCCGTACCGGCAGCGCCGAAAGAAGACCCGATCAAGAAGAAACTCGACGAACTGCTGATGATCACCGAGCAGTATCCGCAACTGGTTGCGGTGGTGATCAAGGAATGGATGACCGGGGAATAAGGGAAGAAGACCATGCCAAAGGAACAAGCCAACCCCGCCCTGGACAAATGCGCCGTCATCTTGCTGATGATGGGCGAAGAGCCGGCAGCCAACGTGATGAAACACCTCGGCCCCAAAGAGGTTCAGCAGGTGGGCGTGGCCATGTCGCGCATCAAGAACGTCTCGCCGGTGGATGTTGAAAAATATCTGGAAGAAATTCTGGTGAAGCTGCGTGGACAAAGCACGCTGGGTCTGGATTCACAGAACTACATCCGCAGTGTGTTGACCAAGGCACTGGGCGAAGAAAAAGCCTATCTGCTGCTCGACCGCATCCTGCACGACAGCGATACATCGGGCATCGAAGGCCTCAAATGGATGGACGCCGGAACCGTTTCGGAACTGATCCGTGACGAGCATCCGCAGGTGATTGCCACCATCCTCGTGTATCTGGAACGCGATCATGCGGCCGCCATTCTGGCACGCTTCTCCGATCGTCTGCGCGCCGATGTGGTCATGCGTATTTCCACACTGGAAGGCATACAACCCAGCGCCCTGCGCGACCTTAACAACGTTCTGTCCAAAGTCATGTCCGGCAGCGAAAAGATCAAGAAGCAGACCCTGGGCGGCACCAAGGTGGCGGCCGAGATCCTCAACTTTGTCGGTGGCGGGATCGACCAGACCGTGCTGGAGGCTGTGCGCGAATCCGACTCGGAACTGGCGCAAAAGATCCAGGACGAAATGTTCGTCTTCGACAACATCATCGAAATCGACAACCGCGGCATACAGGCAATTTTGCGCGAAGTCTCCAACGACCTGCTCATCCTTGCACTCAAGGCTGCACAGGACGATTTGCGCGACAAGATTTTCTCGAACATGTCCTCGCGCGCAGCCGAATCGCTCAAGGAAGACCTCGAAGGCCGTGGCCCGGTCAAGCTGTCGGACGTGGAAGGCGCGCAGAAGGAGAT
>SXZD01000053.1 GCA_005788065.1 Burkholderiales bacterium | reverse complement strand
CAACCTGCGTGAAGTGACAGATGCCTGCCTGCATGCGCTGTGCAACCCCGAGTGCACGGTCGACGAGTTGATGGAGATCATTCCCGCGCCCGACTTTCCGACAGCCGGCATCATCTACGGCGTGGCCGGCGTGCGTGAGGGCTACCGCACCGGGCGTGGCCGCGTGGTCATGCGTGCCAAAACGCATTTCGAAGAAAACGAAAAAACCGGTCGTCAATCCATCATCGTTGATGAGCTGCCGTATCAGGTCAACAAGAAGAGCCTGCTGGAGCGTATCGCAGAGCTTGTGAATGAAAAGCGTCTGGAAGGTATCTCCGATATCCGAGATGAGTCTGACAAAGACGGCATACGCGTGGTCATTGAACTGAAGCGCGGTGAAGTGCCCGAGGTGGTGCTCAACAACCTGTTCAAGAACACGCAACTGCAGGACACCTTCGGCATCAACATGGTGGCGCTGGTGGACGGGCAGCCCCGACTGCTCAACTTGAAGCAGATGGTGGACTATTTTCTCATGCACCGCCGCGAAGTGGTCACACGTCGCACGGTGTTTGAACTGCGCAAGGCGCGCGATCGTGGGCATGTGCTTGAAGGCTTGGCTGTTGCGTTGGCCAACATCGATGAGTTCATTGCCATCATCAAGGCAGCGCCCACGCCGCCGGTTGCCAAGGCAGGGCTGATGGCCCGTTCGTGGGACTCGTCTCTGGTGCGCGAAATGCTCTCCCGTACCGAATACGACGCACTGGGCGGCGTGGCACTGTTCCGTCCCGCGGGGCTGCCAGCTCAGTTCGGTTTGCAGAATGACGGTTTGTATCGTCTGTCAGAAATCCAGGCGCAAGAAATCTTGAACATGCGCTTGCAGCGCCTGACCGGGCTTGAGCAGGACAAGATTGTTGGCGAGTACAAAGACGTGATGGCCGCGATTGCCGACCTGTTGGATATTTTGGCCAAGCCTGAGCGCATCAGTGCCATCATTTCCGACGAGCTGACCGCCATTCGCACCGAGTTTGGTGACGAGCGCCGCTCGGTCATCGAAATGAATGCCACCGAGCTGGAAACCGAAGATCTCATCACGCCGCAGGACATGGTGGTGACGTTCTCCCATGCGGGTTATGTGAAGAGTCAGCCCCTGTCGGAATATCGCGCCCAAAAGCGCGGCGGCCGCGGCAAGCAGGCTGCAGCCACCAAGGACGACGACTGGATCGACCAACTCTTCATCGCCAATACGCACGACACGATGCTGTGCTTCTCCAATAAGGGGCGCGTGTATTGGCTGAAGGTGTGGGAAGTGCCGCAGGGTTCGCGCAACTCGCGTGGCAAGCCCATCGTCAACTTGTTCCCCTTGGCTGATGGCGAAAAGATCACTGTGGTGCTGTCGGTCAAGACCTTCGAGCAGGACAAATACGTCTTCATGTCCACCAGTCTGGGCACCGTGAAGAAGACGTCGCTTGCAGATTTCTCCCGTCCGATGAAGCGCGGCATCATTGCCGTCAATCTCGATGAAGGCGACTACCTCATCGGTGCGGCCATCACCGACGGCGCACACGACGTCATGTTGTTTTCAGATGCGGGTAAGGCTGTTCGTTTTGATGAAAACGACGTACGCCCCATGGGTCGCGACACCCGTGGCGTGCGCGGCATGATGCTGGAAGAAGGGCAGAAAGTGATTGCCCTGCTGGTGGCCGAAAACGAACAGCAAAGCGTGCTGACTGCCACTGAAAACGGCTATGGCAAGCGTACACCCATTACCGAATACACCCGCCATGGTCGCGGCACCAAGGGCATGATCGCCATTCAGACCAGTGAGCGCAATGGCAAGGTAGTGGCTGCCGTGCTGGTCAATCCGAACGACGAGATCATGCTCATCACCACCGGCGGTGTGCTGGTGCGCACGCGTGTTGCCGAGGTTCGTGAAATGGGCCGCGCCACACAGGGCGTGACGCTGATCAACGTAGACGAGGGCGATGTGCTGTCGGGTCTGCAGCGCCTGATGGAAAGCGATATCGACAACCCGGTTGATGGTGTGGACGGTGCTGCAGACGGCGCCGAGGGTGCTGATGCTGCCGAGGGTTCATCCGCCGGTGCATCGGGCTCTGACGGTGAGGCAGGTCCTGCGGCTTCAGGTGAAACGGACTCCAGCGGAGCGTGAGAATGACGCAAGTGTGGAATTTTTCGGCAGGCCCGGCCATGCTGCCCCGCGAGGTGCTGCAGCAGGCCGCTACCGAGATGCTCGATTGGCATGGCAGTGGCATGTCGGTCATGGAAATGAGTCATCGCGGGCCGCAGTTTATGCAGATCCTGCAAGAGGCGCTCGATGATTTCCGCGACCTGATGCAGGTGCCCCAAACGCACAAAATTTTGTTCATGCAGGGCGGTGCCATCGGTCAGAATGCGATTGTTCCGTTAAACCTCATGAATGGTTTCGAGTCGGCTGCATTTGTGAAAAACGGCTCGTGGTCTTCCAAGACAATCAAGGAGTTTGCGCGGTATGGCCGCGCCGACGTGGTGGCCGAAGCCCGCGAAATCAAGGATGCCAGCGGTCTACGGCCGGTCAATACCTACGTGCCTACCATCGCACCGGGCAGCATCGCAGCCGGCAGTGCCTATCTGCATTATTGCGGCAACGAAACCATCGATGGTGTCGAGTTCCGTCAGGCGCCTGACATGGCAGCGTTGGGTGCTGCGCAGGTTCCCCTGGTGTGCGATGCATCGTCCAACATCCTGTCGCGACCCATGGATGTCGCGGCGCACGCCATCATTTATGGTGGTGCACAAAAAAATATCGGTCCTGCGGGCCTCACCTTTGTCATCATCCGCGAAGACATGCTAGACCGTGCGCGTAGCGACTGCCCGTCCGCATTCAGCTATCGCCAGGTATACGACAACCACTCGATGTACAACACGCCGCCGACTTACTCCATCTACATCGCCGGCCTGGTGTTCAAGTGGCTCAAGGCGCAGGGCGGTGTGGCGGCCATGGCGGAGGTTAACCGCCGCAAGGCTCAATTGCTCTACGACACCATCGACGGCAGTGGCCTGTATGTCAACCGGGTGCGACCTTCTGACCGTTCACTGATGAACGTTCCTTTCATGTTGCGCGAGGACGCGCTCAATGCCGAGTTTCTCAGTCTTGCGCAAGAGCGCAACCTTCTGCAGCTGAAAGGCCACAAGTCGGTCGGTGGCATGCGCGCGTCGATCTACAATGCCATGCCCATGGAAGGCGTGGAGGCTCTGGTTGATTTCATGCTGACGTTTGAAAAGGAACGTGCATGAGCGGGGCCGATGGCAAGGGTACGCCCGCAGCCGGCGACAATCCGCAGGCGCAGAACCACACCGCGGTTGACGGCACGCTGGCGCCTCTGCGCCAGCAGATTGACGCCATCGACAGCCAGATGCTCAGGCTGCTGAACGAGCGAGCCGAACTGGCCCAGCGCATCGGACACCTGAAAGCGCAGGCTGATGCGCCGGTCATGCGACCCGAGCGCGAAGCGCAGGTGGTGGCTCGACTGTTGTCTGAGAACAAGGGGCCGCTACCCGCCGATACCGTTGCGCAACTGTTTCGGGAAGTGATGTCGGCCTGTCGCTCGCTGGAGCGTCGTGTGTCGGTTGCGTATCTGGGACCGGAAGGTACCTTCAGCGAACAGGCGGTGTGGGCGCATTTCGGTCGTTGCGTGAATGCGCAGCCCGAAACCTCGCTGGATGATGCTCTGCGCAGTGTCGAGACCGGTGCCAGCGACTTTTGCGTGCTGCCCATCGAAAACACCACAGAGGGTTCGGTATCGCGCACATTGGACCTGCTGCAGGCGACTTCACTTTCCATCAGTGGAGAGGTCTCACTGCCCATCCATCACCAGTTGCTGACACAGGCGGCTGCGTTGAAAGAGGTCACCGAGGTGCTAGCACATCCGCAGGCATTGGCTCAATGCCGTGCCTGGTTGCAGGCGCACCTGCCGGGTGTGACCCAGACAGCGGTGGCCAGCAATGCAGAAGGCGCACGTATCGCCACGCAGCGCCCCACCGTGGCGGCGATCGCCGGAGACGCGGCCCGCGAACGTTATGCATTGCCCGCGCTGGCCGAACACATCCAGGATGACCCGGCCAACCGTACGCGTTTTGTTGTGTTGGGGCGTCTGCAACCCGGCGCAAGCGGCAAAGATCGCACATCACTCATATTGGCGCTGCCCAACCAGCCCGGTGCGGTCTACCGCATGCTGGAACCGTTGGCACGGCATGGCGTATCGATGACCCGTTTCGAGTCGCGTCCGGCACGCACGGGTCGCTGGGAGTATTATTTTTATGTTGATGTGCAGGGTCATAGGTCTGACCCGGCCTTGACCAACGCGCTGGCCGACCTGCAGGCGCAAACATCGTATTTCAAGTGCCTGGGTTCGTATCCGGTGGCGCAGGTGTGAGCAAGGTTGACTGACCGTTGGTGTCGGGTGTGCAACATCAGACTGATGTTTCCACCTTGCCTCTGTTTGCAGCTTCTGGATGCCCGGCCGTGTTGTCAGGTTTCAGTTGGTTTTTTTCTGTCCTCCGTTCTACAGGTTGTCGTCTCATGAGTCTTCAGCAACAGGCCCCCGCCCACGTCAGCGCCCTGGCGCCGTATCAGCCCGGCAAACCGGTATCCGAAATCGCCCGTCAGTTCGGCCTGAACGAGGCCGATATCGTGAAGCTCGCTTCCAACGAGAATCCGCTGGGCATGAGCCCCAAGGCCAAGGCTGCGATGCTGGCCGCTGCAAACGATCTGGGTCGCTACCCGGACCCCAACGGTTTTGAGCTGAAAGCGGCACTGGCTGCACGCCATGACGTACCCGCCGAGTGGATAACGTTGGGCAATGGTTCCAATGACATTCTGGAATTGGTGGCCCATGCGTTTCTGGTACCCGGGACCTCCAGCGTGTTCGCCCAGTATTCGTTTGCGGTGTATGCCCTGGCCACACAGGCCACGGGTGCACGAGCGATTGTGGTGCCCGCTGTAGACTACGGTCACGATCTGGCGGCCATGCGCGCAGCCATCGATACCACCACACGGGTGGTGTTCATCGCCAACCCCAACAATCCGACCGGGACGTTTCTCACAGGGCAGCAGATTGCAGACTTTGTGGCTGCAGTGCCGTCAGACGTGGTGGTCGTGCTGGATGAAGCGTACAACGAGTATCTCACCGCAGATCAGTCATACGATGCCATGGCGCTGGTGAGGCGTCATGCCAATCTGCTGGTGTCGCGCAGTTTTTCCAAGGCGTATGGGCTGGCCGGTTTGCGTGTCGGTTATGGCGTGGCGCAACCGGCGCTGACCGATCTGATCAACCGCATCCGACAGCCGTTCAACGTGAACACGCTGGCGCAGGCGGCGGCCTGCGCATCCATCACCGATGCGGAGTTTCTGCAGCAGACGTTTGATAACAACCGGTCCGGTATGGCGCAACTTGAAAGTGGACTGAAAGCGCTGGGTCTGGCGTGGGTTCCCTCAACCGGCAATTTTCTGTTGGTGGAGGTGGGTGACCAAGCGGCTGCGCTGAACATCGAACTGTTGCGGCGCGGTGTGATCGTGCGCCCGGTGGGCAATTATGGTTTGTCCCGTCATTTGCGCGTTTCAATCGGTACAGAGCATGAAAATGCCGTCTTTCTGAAGGTCTTGCCGGAGGCCATGCGTGCAGCCGGGTGCTGAACCGTCTGCCGCTGGCAGCGCGCCGAGTCCGTTTCAACCGTTCCGGCACCTCTTGATTGTCGGTGTGGGGCTGATGGGCGGGTCGCTGGGCTTGGCTGCAAGGCAGCGGGGGCTGGCCCGTCACATTACCGGTTATTCCCGACGTTTGTCCACTGCGCAGGAGGCGCTGTCGGTCGGGTCAGTTGATGCGGTGAGCGATGACCTGCAGGCTGCGCTCAAAGCGGCAGACGCCGTTTATCTGGCTGCGCCTGTCGCGCAGTTTCCGGCGCTGTTTCAGGCGATCGAGACATCGGGCAACTCAGATCTGATCGTGTTTGATGCGGGCAGCACCAAGACCGCTGTCTGCGCGGCGGCGCGCGATGTGGCCAGTCGCGGAGTCGGCGGGGTGTCGCCGTGGTATTTCAATTTTGTGCCGTCGCACCCGATCGCCGGGGCCGAACGTCACGGTCCGACGGCAGCCAACGCGCAATTGCATGTGGGGCGCACGGTGGTGGTGTGTCCACACGAGCATACGTGCGACCCGGCCTTGCAGCGCGTCGAAGCGTTCTGGCAGGCCATGGGGGCGATGGTGTCGCGCATGCCGGCAGACGAGCATGACCGCGTGTTTGCAGCGGTCAGTCACCTGCCGCATTTGCTGGCCTATAGCTATGTCCATGCGCTTTTGCAGACGCCTACCGGGGCGGCCGACATGCAGGAGGGTGGGGGCGGCTTCAGGGACTTCTCCCGGATAGCAGCCAGTTCGCCGGAAATGTGGGTCGATATCTTTCTGGATAACCGCGATCAGACGCTGGCGCATCTTGACCGTTTCATGCAGTCGGCAGATTTGCTTCGCAGCGCCCTGAAAGCGGGTGACCGGCAGACGCTGCTGTCTGCGCTGGGGCAGGCGGCAGCTTTCAGGGGGCAGTGGAGGGGCAAGTAACGAAGGATCAGGCTGCTATCGGTGCAGCAGCCGGGTCGGCAGCCAGGAAAAAGGCTTTCAGCTTGGCCAGTTCGTCGCGGATGCGGTTTTCGTGAGCGGTTTGCAGACCCAAGCGCCACTCAGGTTTCAGCAATTCGTCAATCCGTTTGATCATGCGATTGCGAAACGTTCTGAGCTCAGCCAGTTCATTTATAATCTGCGGGCGCAGGTTGGCCAACAGATTGGGTTCTGCCTCCAGCGGCAGTGACAGCATGAAGCGCTCCGCCTCGACGGTCAAAAGCCCGTCCATGGCGGCGTCCAGCCAGTGTTCGCTGTGGCTCACAGCAGTTTGAGTGCGTTCTTCTGAGGACTTGAACGCAGAGCCGAGCAGGGTTCCCATGCCATCTCCGTCGTCTTTTTTATAGTTTCGTTATAGTCTTCCATTATCCCTTGTTTCTCGCTCCCCCGAATGGGTAGTCAGCTGTGGAACAGGGGGGTTTTCATACCCCAATTCGGTCTTATCAATGCACTACACCGTTTCGCAAGTTGCTAATTTATCTGGCGTCATCCGGGTCCCGGGTGACAAGTCCATCTCTCACCGGTCCATCATGCTGGGCTCTATCGCTGACGGTACGACCCATGTGGAGGGTTTTCTGGAGGGCGAAGATGCGCTGAGCACCATGAATGCCTTTCGCGCCTTGGGGGTGCGAATCGAAGGGCCGCACTCAGGTCGTGTGGTGGTTCACGGCGTGGGCCGCGAAGGCCTGAAGGCGCCCGCCGGCGATCTGGATTGCGGCAATTCGGGTACGTCCATGCGGCTGATGTCCGGTCTGCTGGCTGGGCAGGGCTTGGCGGCAACGCTGGTGGGCGACGAGAGCCTCAGCAAACGGCCGATGCGGCGCGTAACCGACCCGCTGTCGCAGATGGGTGCCACAATGCGTACGGCTGAAGGGGGGCGGCCACCGCTGCACATTGATCCTGTCACCCATCTGAAAGCCATCGACTACGAATTGCCGATGGCTTCGGCGCAGGTCAAGTCCGCTGTGTTGCTGGCGGGTCTGTATGCAGAGGGTGTTACCCGCGTAACAGAACCGGCGCCCACCCGTGATCACACCGAGCGCATGTTGCGCGGTTTCGGTGTGGATGTGAAAGTGGATGGACGCACGGTGAGCCTTGCGGGCGGTCAGCGCCTGAAAGCCTGCGATATCGACGTACCTGCCGATATCTCATCGGCTGCGTTTTTTCTGGTGGCTGCGTCCATTGCAGAGAATGCGGATGTGACCCTGCAGCACGTGGGCATCAACCCCACCCGTACCGGCATCATCGACATTCTCAGGCTGATGGGTGCCAACCTCGAATTGCTCAACCCGCGTGAAGTCGGTGGTGAGCCCGTGGCCGACATCCGTGTGCGCTCTGCGCAACTCAAAGGCATCCATATCCCCGAAGATCTGGTGCCTCTGGCCATTGACGAGTTTCCTGTCCTGTTTGTCGCTGCGGCCAACGCTGTGGGTACCACCGTGCTGACCGGTGCCGAAGAACTGCGGGTCAAGGAATCTGACCGCATTGCTGTCATGGCCGATGGCCTGAAATCCTGTGGTATTGATGCGCAGCCCACGCCGGATGGCATGGTCATCCAGGGTTTGGGTCATCTGCCAGGTGTTCGCTATGACGGGGCCAGCATTCAGTCGCACGGCGACCATCGAATCGCCATGTCGTTCACGGTCGCTGCCCTGCGTGCGCGCAGCGCGATGACCGTCAATGACTGCCGCAACGTCGCCACATCGTTTCCCAATTTCGTCGAGTTGGCACAAACCATCGGTTTTGACCTGAAGGTACATCCATGAGTGCGGCTGGCGTATCGGGCTCTGCAGGGTCGGACGGGTCAGTTGCAGTGCCGGTCATTGCCATTGACGGCCCGACAGCGTCGGGCAAGGGCACCATCGCGGCGCGGGTGGCGGCGCATTTCGGGTTTCATTACCTGGACAGCGGTGCCATCTATCGTATTGCGGCTCTGGCGGCCATGCGCGCCGGGGCTGACATTTCTGACGAATCGGCTGTTGCCGGTGTGGCGCAGCGACTGGCCGTTGTGTTCGCCGGCGAGCAGGTGCTGCTTGACGGTCAGGATGTGGCTGCGGACATCCGTCAGGAGGCCATTGGCAACGCCGCCTCCCGCATCGCCGTTTTCCCGCTGGTGCGTCAGGCTTTGCTGGAGCGGCAGCGTGCCTTTGCGCAGCCACCCGGTCTGGTGGCCGACGGGCGCGACATGGCCAGTGTGGTGTTTCCCGGGGCGCAACTGAAGGTGTTTCTGACTGCGAGCGCACAAGAGCGCGCGCAGCGCAGGTTCAAGCAGTTGTTGGAGAAGGGAATTTCTGTTAAATTTGAGGACTTGCTTGCTGATTTGCAGGCACGGGACGCGCGAGACACCCAGCGTGCTGTCGCCCCGCTCAAACCGGTGGCTGATAGTTGGGTTCTCGACAGTTCAAGCCTTGATATTGCGACGGTCGTATCTGCGATCGTTCAGCGGTTTGAGGCCTTACGGGGCTGAACCTGTCTGGAGTTCTGCGATCGCGCAGACGTTCACCTGTTCAGTCCCAGTACCTTTTTGCAGTACCCGGAGTCGTCGGGTCTTTCTGACGGCAATTGTAAACTCCGCTGCGGCGCAAGCCGTTGGCGTGCACAAATCTCTCATACCTCTATGTCAACCAATCTCATTGAACTCCCAACCGTCAGCTTTGCTTCCCTGTTTGAAGAAAGCCTGTCCAAGCAGGAAATGCGTTCCGGCGAAGTCATCACCGCCGAAGTGGTGCGCATCGACTACAACTTCGTGGTCGTCAACGCTGGACTGAAATCCGAATCTTTCATCCCGATCGACGAATTCAAGAACGATCAGGGTGAGGTCGACGTCAACGTCGGCGACTTCATCTCCGTGGCCATCGAAGCCCTGGAAGATGGTTACGGCGAAACGCGCCTGTCGCGCGACAAAGCCAAGCGTCTGGCAGCATGGCTGCAACTGGAAACCGCGCTGGAATCCGGCGAAATGGTTACCGGTACCATCACCGGCAAGGTCAAGGGCGGTCTGACCGTCATGGTCAACAGCATCCGCGCCTTCCTGCCCGGTTCGCTGGTGGACGTGCGTCCCGTCAAGGACACCACCCCCTTCGAAGGCAAGACCCTCGAGTTCAAGGTCATCAAGCTGGATCGCAAGCGCAACAACGT
>SXZD01000052.1 GCA_005788065.1 Burkholderiales bacterium | reverse complement strand
CAGGTATTTGTGGAAATTCCAGCGTGGCGACTGTCCGGTCTGTGCGGACAGCAGCTTGAACAAGGGGTGGGCGCTGGCTCCGGTAACCGGTGTTTTGGAGAACATCGGGAACTGGATATCGAAAGTGTTTTTGCAGAATTCGGCAATCTGGCGGTTGTTACCGGGTTCCTGTGAACCAAAGTCGTTGGACGGGAATCCCAGCACCACAAAGCCGGCCGAACGGTAGCGCTTGTAGAGACTCTCAAGTCCTTCGTATTGGGACGTGTATCCACACTGACTGGCCGTATTGACCACCAATGCCACCTGCCCCGCGTAGGCGCACAGATTGACGGGATGGTCGTCCTGCAGTCGTCTGGCTTGCTGGTTCAGGATGTCCGGGCATGCAGCACCGACAGGCGCAGCCGTGCCGGATGTGGGCAGGGCAAGTGCGGTCATCAGCAGAGCAAGTGTCCGAATGCGTGTTTTCATGAAGCTTTTGTGTGCCGCTAGGGTTGCTAAAATGTAGGCTGCAGGTGACGGAGCGTGTTCAAAAGCCCGGTTATTTGCAGCTAAAAATTGAGTTTTGTCCTAGTCAAATCATGGACGTTTTGCTATCATACGAATGAGTGTTGGTGAAGTCAATCATTTGTCGTAGACATTTAGGGTTTTTCCGAATTTGTCTGAAACACGCTCTTCGATTTGTATCAAAGGATGCAGGCCTGACGGGCCGACATAAAACCAATGAACGACCGCGCGCTATCTGATGTTTTGAGTTTGAGTATTGCTGCCGTAGAGCGGGACACAGGGCTGTCCAAAGATGCGCTGCGCGTCTGGGAACGCCGCTACGGATTTCCGCAACCGTCCCGGGACGAATTCGGCGAACGTCTTTACCCGTCCGATCAGGTAGAAAAACTGCGTGTCATCAAGCGTCTGCTGGACGCAGGCCACAGGCCGGGTCGCATCATTGCGATGCCTGTCAATGAACTGCAGGCTCTGGCTGACCGTGCGTCGGCTCGCAGTGCCGCGCCCGTGGCCATGGAAGGCGCTGACGACCTTCAGGCCTTTCTTGACATGATCAAGCGCCATGAGGTGGACGAGTTCCGCCGCAGCATGTCGCAGGCCGCTTTGCGCATGGGGCTGCACCGTTTTGTGGTGGAGGTGGTCGCACCCATGTCCACCATGGTAGGTGAGGCATGGGCGCGCGGCTATTTTCAGGTGTTTGAAGAGCACATCTTCACTGAGAGCATCCAGATCGTGATGCGCAATGCCATCAACACCATTCCGGACTCTATTCACCGCCCCAAAATCCTGCTCACCACCGTGCCGAATGAGTTGCACGGCCTGGGGCTGCTGATGGCCGAAGCCATCATGTCGCTCGAGGGTGCCAAATGCATTTCGCTAGGTACGCAGACACCGATCTGGGACATCGCGCTTGCAGCCACCAGTCACAACGCGGATGTTGTGGCGCTGTCTTTCTCATCCATGCACAGCAGCGTCAATACGCTGGAAGGCCTTGAAGATCTGCGCCGTAAATTGCCCCGTGCAACCGAAATATGGTGCGGCGGTGCGTCTTCCATCCTGCGCAAACGCCCGCCGGAAGGTGTTGTGGTGTTGGGTGCATTGGACGATATCGTCAAAGAACTCACGCGCTGGCGCCGCACCCACGGTCTGACTTGAAGCAGCAACCATGGGTTCCAAGGATTTTGCGGGTAACAAATCGTTTCTGGACAGCAAGCCCTGCCAGTGCTGCGGCAAACCCATGACGTGGCGTAAATCGTGGGCCAAAAATTGGGAGCAGGTGCGGTATTGTTCAGATCGCTGCAGCAAAGACGCGGCCGCATCGCGCCGGCAGTCGCGCTGAGCCATAGACCATGTCCGCCCCCACTCATCAGGCCATCCTCGTACTGGGCGATCAACTCTCGCCCGACAACCCTGCCTTGAGGGGAGTCAACGCCAGTTCCTGCCCGGTTATCCTCATCGAGGCGCCCGGCGAGTCTACGCATGTGTGGACACACAAGGCACGCATTGCTGTTTTCATATCCGCCATGCGGCATTACGCGCAGTCGCTTGCAAATGCTGGCTGGACCGTGCGTCATGTGCGTCTGTCTGACATGCAGCAACCCGGCTTGCTTGAGCGGCTCGAGGTGGTGCTCACCGAACTGGGTGTTACACACTTGCGGATGGCGGAGGCCGGTGAATGGCGCCTGCAGCGGGGCATCGAGGCGCTTTGCAAACAACGCGGCGTCTCGTTGCAGTGCCTGGAAGACGACCACTTTCTCTGCTCGCGCGCCGAGTTTGCCAAATGGGCGGCAGGGCGTAAGCAGTTGCGGATGGAGTTTTTTTATCGCGACATGCGGCGCAAGCATCAGGTGCTGATGGACACGGACGGTGAACCAGAGGGTGGTCAGTGGAATTTTGACGCAGACAACCGCAGCGCCTACCCGAAAGCCGGACCGGGTTTGATTCCGCCGCCCCCGCGTTTTGCGCCTGACGCCATCACGCAGGAGGTGCTAGCGGAAGTTGAGACGCGATTTGCAGACCATCCGGGGTCGTTGGCGCAGTTTGCATGGCCTGTCACGCCGGCAGATGCGCAGGCCGCACTAGATGGCTTTATCGCAGACCGTCTCTCCACGTTTGGCAAATTTCAGGATGCGATGTGGACGCGCACGCCGTTTGGATGGCACTCCATGCTGTCGGTGGCTTTGAATCTGCATCTCATCTCGCCGCTGACGGTAGTCAAGGCAGCAGAGGCTGCGTGGCAGCGCTGCGATGTGCCCTTGGCCGACGCAGAGGGCTTTATCCGTCAGGTACTGGGTTGGCGGGAGTTCATCCGTGGCGTTTATTGGCTGGACATGCCGGATATGGCGCAGGCCAATTTCTTTGGCCATGAGCGGCCTTTGCCGAAATGGTTCTGGACGGGGCAGAGCCACATGGCCTGCATGCAGGACAGCATCGGGCAAACGCTGGAACACGGTTACGCGCACCATAGCCAGCGCCTGATGGTAACGGGCAATTTTGCCTTGTTGGCGCAATTAAGTCCGCAAGCCGTGGCCGACTGGTACCTGGCGGTGTATGTCGATGCGGTGGAATGGGTTGAATTGCCCAACGTGGCGGGCATGGCCTTGTTTGCCAACGGTGGGCGATTCACCAGCAAGCCGTATATTGCATCGGGTGCTTACATCCATCGCATGAGCAATTACTGCAAGGGCTGCAAGTACGAGCCCGGCACTCGCACCGGTGAGAAGGCCTGTCCGTTTACGCTGCTGTATTGGGCGTTTCTAGACCGGCATGAAAAAATGCTGTCGGGCAACCCGCGCACGGCACTCATGGCCAAAAACATTCAGCGCTTGAGCAGCGAGCAGCGTGAAACCATACGGTGCGACGCGGCAGCACTGCTGGACGGGCTGGATGCGGTTTGAGCGCGGCTGGGCAAGTCTGAGCAATTTGAAGCTTGCCCTCCGGCGTGATTTTTGTCGGTGATGTTGTTTATACGGCGCATGCGCTCAGCATTGGCCTTGTAACCCGGTCTGCTGCGTGTCGTCTCCGGTTCAATTCTGTAATCTTGAGCCTTTGATGGCTTTCGCTTCTTCCCATGCAAACCCCCATCCGCTTGAGCGGCTTCATTCCGGACGATTGCGTGCGTTCACTTGGTGCGGACGCCACGGTGTATGTCGTTGGAGGCGCCGTGCGCGACGAGTTGCTGGGCATTGCCTCGTCGGACCGCGATTGGGTGGTGACCGGGGCTACGCCGGAGCGCATGGTGGCCGCGGGCTTCACGCCGGTCGGTGCCGACTTTCCCGTGTTCCTGCACCCGGTTACCCATGAAGAATATGCGCTGGCACGCACCGAGCGTAAAACCGCTGCCGGCTACCGGGGCTTTACCTTCCATGCGGCGCCTGACGTGACGCTCGAAGCGGATTTGCAGCGGCGTGACCTGACCGTCAATGCGATGGCCATGTCGGCCGATGGCCAGTTGCATGACCCATGGGGCGGGCTGCCCGATTTGCAGGCTCGGGTGTTGCGGCATGTCAGCCCGGCGTTTGCAGAAGACCCCGTTCGCATTTTGCGACTGGCGCGCTTTGCAGCCCGCTTCTCGCAGTTCTCAGTCCATGATGAAACCCTGGCTTTCTGTCGGCAGATGGTGGTGCAGGGCGAGGCAAAGGCTTTGGTGGCCGAGCGGGTGTGGCAGGAGATCTCCCGTTTGTTGATGAGTGACTCGCCTGCGCAGGGCTGGCGGGTGCTGGTGCAGTGCGGTGCCTTGCCCGATCTCTTGCCAGCGGGGGCATTAGAAGCGCTGTCGAATCCGGCGGTGCTGGATATTGTTCAATCGCCGCAGATTATGCCAGGCGCTTTGCCCACGCGATGGGCCGCATGGATGCTGAATGCGGGTCTCAATCTTGAGGGGCTTGACGCGCTGGCCGTCCGTTGGCGTGTGCCGGGGGACTGTGCAGAACTTGCACAGTTGTGTGTGACCCGCTTTGCCCAATGGATGCGTGCGACGGATGCTGCTGCGATGGCAGAAGTCTTTGCGCTGTCTGACCTGTACCGGCGGGCGGAACGTTTTGCGCAGGCGGTGGCGGTGATGGATGCGGTTGCGAATTCAACTGATGCCGCTATGTTTGGGGCCGGTACAAACAATCCAGCCTATCCCCCCAAGCGCAGTGCAGCCGTCTGGTTGCAATTGGCCGAGCATGTCAAAGCACTGGCGGTGGGCCCGATTGCAAAAGACGCGGCTGCGCGTGGTGTGTCCGTTCCCGATGCTGTGGCTGCCGCCCGTGTTGCTGCCCTTGAACAAGCACTGAATGATCTGCCAGCGAACTGACAACCCGACACGGTGGTGGCGGGCGCGGTTCGGCAGCATACGTGTGCACGGCCGCAGCGTCGTGCACATTGGGCAATCGCTGGCGCCCTTGCTAAAATAGCGGGTTTTCCGCTGCAGGTCTCTTCTGTGGCACGTTTTTATAGGCCGCCCGCCCCATGCTGTCATCCCAACGCGAAACCATCACCCGCGCTTTTTCAGACGCGCTGCAAACCGTTACCGGACAGGCGTCTGCAACGCCGGTTGTGCTCGAGCGTCCCAAGCAGGCCAGCCATGGCGACGTGGCCTGCAATATCGCTCTGCAATTGGCCAAAGCCTTAGGCAAAAATCCGCGTGAACTGGCGCAGGCGCTGGTTGATCAACTCAAGCAGCATCCGACGCTGGTCAATCTGGTTGACCGCATCGACATCGCCGGCCCCGGCTTCATCAATCTGGCCTTGAGTGCGGGAGCACGTCAATCGGTTGCAGCCACCGTACTGGCCGCAGGCTCCACTTTCGGTTTTTCCCAAGCCAAAGCCGGGCAGTCGGTGTTGATCGAGTTTGTATCAGCCAACCCGACCGGTCCGCTGCATGTGGGGCACGGGCGGCAGGGTGCCTTGGGCGACTGCATGTGCAACCTGTTGGAAACGCAGGGCTGGAAGGTGCATCGCGAGTTTTATTACAACGACGCCGGCGTGCAGATCCAGACATTGGCGACGTCTGTGCAGGCGCGGGCCCGTGGCGAGTATCCGGGGTCTGCCAACTGGCCGGCGGACGCCTACAACGGCGACTACATTGCCGACATTGCCAAGGCATTCTTGGCTGGCGCTACCGTTGAAGCTGCAGATGTGGCTCCGGTCACGGCCTCTGGCGAAATTGAAGATTTCGAGTCCATTCGCCGTTTTGCAGTGGCTTACCTGCGGCGGGAGCAGGACATCGACCTGCGCACCTTCGGCGTGCGTTTCGACCACTATTACCTTGAAAGTTCTTTGTACACCGACGGACGGGTGGAAGACGCTGTGGCCCGCATGGTGGCATCAGGTCACACCTACGAGTCTGAGGGCGCGCTGTGGCTGAAATCCACCGATTTCGGGGACGACAAAGACCGCGTCATGCGCAAAACCGAGGGTGGTTACACGTATTTCGTGCCGGACGTGGCCTACCACATCAGCAAGTGGCAGCGCGGTTTCCAACGCGTCATCAACATTCAAGGCTCAGACCACCACGGCACCATTGCGCGGGTTCGCGCCGGTTTGCAGTGTGTCGGTTTGGGTATTGCGGCCGGTTATCCCGACTATGTCTTGCACAAGATGGTGACCGTCATGCGCAATGGCGAAGAGGTCAAAATATCCAAACGGGCTGGCAGTTACGTCACCCTGCGCGACCTCATCGTGTGGTCGGGTGGGGCAGACGAGAGCAAGCCGCTGGATGAACAGGGTGCAGAACTGCAGCGCGGTCGCGACGCGGTGCGTTTTTTTCTGGTTTCACGCAAAGCCGATACCGAATTCGTGTTCGATGTCGATCTGGCCCTGTCGCAGTCAGACGAAAACCCGGTTTATTACGTTCAGTATGCGCATGCGCGCATCTGTTCCATCCTCAATGGTTGGGGTGGCGCTGAGGCTGCGCTGGCATCGGTAGATCTCTCGCCGCTGGTGGCACCGCGCGAACTGGCGCTGCTCAATCGCATGGCTGCATGGCCCGACGTGCTGGCCGCTGCCGCGCAAGATCTCGCACCGCACCAGATTGCGTTCTACCTGCGCGAACTGGCGGCTGATTTCCACGCGTTCTACAACGCCGAGCGTGTGCTGGTAGATGATGAAGCACTGCGCACGGCCCGTCTGGCTCTGCTCCTGGCGGCACGGCAGGTGTTGCGCAATGGTTTCGCTGTGTTGGGTGTTTCTGCGCCCGAGCGCATGTAGACCATAATCCCCCTAAAACCTTTGTGTAATCAGGGTTTTGAGAGGGTTTCTTCGGTATGCCAGCCCACCTGCGGGCTGGCAGAGTGCGTTACAATCAGACTTTAGCAGTACAGGTTGCTTATGAACGCTCCGACCACCTTGCACAAACTCATGCCGCACTCCGGCGACGCCGTGCGCCTGCGCGAAATTCCGTACAACTACACGTCGTTTTCAGACCGTGAAGTGGTATGTCGATTGCTGGGCGATGAGGCATGGACCCTGATCGAGTCTCTGCGCCAAGAGCGCCGTACAGGCCGCTCGGCCCGCATGCTCTACGAGGTGCTGGGCGACATTTGGGTTGTGCGCCGCAATCCCTATCTGCAGGAAGACCTGCTCGACAACCCTGATCGCCGCCAAGCGTTGATCGACGCGCTTGAACACCGTCTGAACGAAGTTGAAAAGCGTCGCGAGCAGGCTGACCTGTCCGGCAGCCCTGAAACACAGGAGCGCAGCGCCAAAGTCGCCACGTTGCTGGAGTTGGCGCGCAAGGCCGTCGCTGATTTTTCTTACGAGTTCCGCCAGACCTGGGACCTGCGCAAAGAAGCCTATCGTGTGCTGGGTTTGCACACCGCCAAGGGCAATATCAAATTTGATGGCCTTTCACGTGTTTCGCATGTAACTGATGCCACCGATTGGCGCGTTGAATATCCCTTCGTTGTGCTCACGCCCGATACCGAATTCGAAATTCCCGGTCTGGTGCGTGGCTGTATCGAATTGGGTTTGACCATCATTCCGCGTGGAGGTGGCACGGGCTACACCGGTGGCGCTGTACCGCTGACCGCACTGTCGGCTGTCATCAACACTGAAAAGCTGGAACAACTCGGTCAGGTTGAGCGCCTGAAATTGCCCGGCCTGGACCATGAAGTAGCCACCGTGTTTTCTGCAGCGGGTGTTGTCACCAAACGCGTGTCCGACATTGCAGACCGCAATGGATTGGTGTTTGCAGTCGACCCTACATCGGCCGAAGCCTCATGCGTGGGCGGCAACGTGGCCATGAACGCAGGCGGCAAGAAAGCCGTTCTGTGGGGTACCGCGCTGGACAACCTTGCCTGGTGGCGCATGGTCGACCCGCAGGGCAACTGGTTGGAAATCACGCGTGTGAATCACAACATGGGCAAGATCCATGATGTGGATGTCGCCACGTTTGAACTGGTGTGGTCCGACGGTTTGCGTGAACCCAACGAAAAAGTGCTCAAGCGCGAAACCTTGAATGTAGAGGGCAAGCGTTTCCGCAAAGTGGGTTTGGGTAAAGACGTTACCGATAAATTTTTGGCAGGCCTGCCCGGCATTCAAAAAGAGGGTTGCGACGGTTTGATTACGTCGTGCCGCTGGGTGCTGCACCGCATGCCGTCCAACATCCGCACGGTATGTCTCGAGTTTTACGGTCAGGCCAAAGACGCAGTGCCGTCCATCGTCGAGATCAAGAACTATCTCGACGGTGAAGGCAAGGCCATGGGCGCCATACTCGCCGGTCTCGAACACTTGGACGAACGCTATCTGCGCGCGGTGGGTTACAGCCCTAAATCGCGTCGCGGCCAGTTTCCGAAAATGGTGCTCATCGGCGACATCGTGGGCGACGACGACAATGCCGTTGCACACGCAGCCTCCGAGGTCATCCGTTTGGCCAATGGTCGCAGCGGTGAAGGCTTTGTTGCGGTCAGTGCAGACGCACGCAAAAAATTCTGGCTCGACCGTGCGCGCACGGCTGCCATTGCACGTCACACCAATGCCTTCAAGATCAATGAAGACGTGGTCATCCCCTTGCCGCGCATGGGCGAATACACCGACGCCATTGAACGCATCAATATCGAATTGTCCATCCGCAACAAACTCAAGTTGCTGGTGCAGCTCAATGAGTTGTTTGAAGGCGATCTGCCGATCGGCAAAAGTGAAGACCCCGAGCTGGACAAACTCAGCAAGGTTGAATTGCTGGCGGACCGTACTACGGCTGCGGTAGATCTGATCGCTTCAACACATCGCCGCTGGGCTTGGCTGCTGGCCAACATGGATATGCCCTTGAGCGATGCGCTGGCGCACATGGCTGACATTGGTTTGTCAGACCTGCTGCCCAACTTGCAGGCGCGTGTTCAAGCGCAGCCCGACGCACGTGTGTTTGAAGTGCTGCAAGACCGCACCATCCGTGTGTCCTGGAAGCGCGAACTGAAAGCCAAGCTGGCTGGCATTTTTGCCGGCAACCAGTTCGCACCCATTCTGGAAAAGTGCGTTGCCATCCACAAGCGCGTGCTGCGCGGACGTGTGTTCGTAGCGCTGCACATGCATGCAGGCGACGGTAACGTACACACCAATATGCCGGTCAACTCCGACGATTATGAAATGCTGCACGAGGCCGAAGAAGCCGTTGTGCGCATCATGAAAATCGCGCGCGACCTGGACGGTGTCATTTCCGGCGAACACGGCATCGGCATCACCAAGCTTGAGTTTTTGACGGAAGAAGAAAAGCGTCCGTTCCAGGAATACAAGCAGCGCGTCGACCCTGAAGGCCGCTTCAACAAAGGCAAGTTGCTCGACGGTGGCGACCTGCGCAACGCGTATACGCCCAGCTTTAACCTCATGGGGCACGAAAGCCTCATCATGCAGCAGTCGGACATTGGCGCCATTGCTACCTCAGTCAAAGACTGTTTGCGTTGCGGCAAGTGCAAGCCGGTGTGCTCAACGCATGTGCCGCGCGCCAACCTGCTGTACAGCCCGCGCAATAAAATTCTTGCGACGTCCTTGCTCATCGAGGCCTTCCTGTACGAAGAGCAGACGCGTCGTGGCATTTCGCTGCGTCATTGGGAAGAGTTCGAGGACGTGGGCGACCACTGCACGGTGTGCCACAAGTGCGTAACACCTTGCCCGGTCGATATCGACTTTGGCGACGTGTCCATGAACATGCGTGCGCTGTTGCGCAAAATGGGGCAGAAGTCGTTTAACCCCGGTACTGCGGCGGCCATGGCCTTCCTCAATGCCAAAGACCCGGCCACCATCAAGGCGGTGCGTGCGGGCATGGTCGGTGTGGGTTTCCGTTTGCAGCGTTGGGCTTACAAAACAGCCAAGGCCATGGGTCTGGTGGACCGCCAGACGAGCAAGCCGCCGCCCACGCTGGGCAAGGCACCGATTCGCGAGCAGGTGATCCACTTCATCAACAAACCCATGCCGGGCAATTTGCCCAAGAAAACAGCGCGGGCTCTGCTTGACATTGAAGACGATAAAATCGTGCCGGTCATCCGCGATCCGCAGGCCACCACGTCCGACACAGAGGCTGTGTTCTATTTCCCGGGTTGCGGTTCGGAGCGCTTGTTCTCGCAGGTGGGTTTGGCAACGCAGGCCATGTTGTGGCATGTGGGCGTACAAACCGTGTTGCCACCGGGTTATCTGTGCTGCGGTTATCCGCAGCGCGGAACGGGGCAATACGATGTGGCCGAAAAGATGATCACGGACAACCGCGTGTTGTTCCATCGCGTGGCCAATACGCTGAACTACCTCGACATCAAGACGGTGGTGGTCAGTTGCGGTACGTGTTACGACCAGTTGCAGTTGTACCAGTTCGAGAAAATTTTCCCGGGCTGCCGCATCATCGACATCCACGAATACTTGATGGAGAAGGGCGTGCAATTGCAGGGTGTCACCGGTACGCGCTACATGTACCATGACCCGTGCCACAGTCCGATGAAGCAGCACGATCCTCTGAAGGTGGTCAATACGCTGATCAACAGCGAGAAGCAGGGCCACAAAATCGAGAAAAACGATCGCTGCTGTGGCGAGTCGGGCACCTTTGGTGTGTCGCGTCCTGACATTTCCACGCAGGTCCGTTTTCGCAAGGAAGAGGAAATGCGCAAGGGGGCTGACAAGCTGCGTGCCATTCCCATCAACGGGCAGACGCAGGCAGCCAGCGAACCGGTCAAAATTCTGACCAGTTGTCCGTCGTGCTATCAGGGTTTGTCGCGCTACAGCCAGGACGCTAATGTCGAGGCTGACTACATCGTGGTGGAAATTGCCAAGCATGTGCTGGGCGACGACTGGATGCCCAAGTATGTGAGCGCGGCGAACGCCGGCGGCATCGAGAGGATTCTCGTCTGAGATAGGCGGGGTTCTCTCAGATGCTGCCCAGTAATGGCGTGCAGGCAGAAGGGGAGTGCTGTACGTCTTGGGCGTCCGTCGTTGCTCCGGCGGTTCTCCCGCAAAAATTGCGCTCCTCAACGCAGGGAGACACCAAACCATTCCCTCTTGGCGCGCCCATCCCTGATTTGGGCGCCCTGCGGCGTTGTAAATCCTCGCCATAGCTTCGGCTATGTCTGCGGTTTACGCCTTGCAGGCCATCCCAACTCAGGGCGTGCGCACTCAAGGGGAACGGT
>SXZD01000051.1 GCA_005788065.1 Burkholderiales bacterium | reverse complement strand
TGACGTTCGGCGGCGACAACTGGATGCAGAAGTCGGCCTTGCCCTCTGACAGTGTGGCGCGGGCCAGACCCTGCTGCTCCCATTCGGGGGTCCAGCGGGCTTCAATGGCGGCGGGTTCAAAACTTTTGGCGAGCGTCATGGCAGAGGGTACTTACGGTGGTAATCCGACATTATAAATCGTCACCCGCAGACCGCCCGGCAGTCGGGAATATTTGTGCGGAAACCGGAACTTTGTGGCTGTCAATGCCACTTAAGGATGATTGCCTGCAGCCGGCGCTTCGTATTGTCCTTTTACCGTCCTACATCATGACTGTCCCCACCTCTTCAACTTTATCCACTGGTTCTTCGCGTCTTGTGTCTTCATCGTTTGAGTCTGCCGATACAGGTAACAGTGCAGGCAGCAGCGGCACAGTCATTGATGCGTCTGCGATGCCCGAGCCTGGAGCGGATGTGCCCCCCTGGTTTGATGCGTTGGATTGTTTGCGCCATGCGCCCGATAACCTGCGACATGCCCATTCACTGGTAGAAGATTTCTCGCGTCGCAGGGGGGCACTCGCACGGGTTCAACTGTCTGCGCCCGATCGTATGCCAATGAATGTACAGGCGACCGGGAGCCGGAGATCCCGGGTGTTCGAACTGACGGACGCTTACCGGTATTGGTCGGACCCCATTGCCTCCGGAGCGCTGTCGCTCGCCGGTACGCCTCTTCCGGACGCGCTACCCACCGGGCAGGATGGCTGGCGTCTGGGTGGCGCGGCCTTGTCGGTGGCCAGGCGGTTTGCAAGTGCTTATGGGGGGGTGCAGACCCCCGGCGCATCGCAGCCGCGTGACTGCACAGCGAGGCTGTATTCCCGTTTGGGCGGTTTCAGCGAGGCTGGTGCATGGCATGCCGCGCTGGCCGAACTGGCGCAGGATCTCTATCTGGGCGATCTGCTCGGGGTCTTGCCGCGTCACGAAGAAACGCCGGTCAATGCCCGCGAAATCGGTTGGCCGACCCTCTCGGGTCCCAGCCTGATGTGTCTTGAGCATGGGTTGGGTGTCCCGGTCATGCAGATCAACTGGGCACGCAGCGCCATCGGCTTTATGGATGTGACACCCGAAAGTCTCATCTGTCTGGAAGGGCGTCTGTTCAGCAACTGGCTGCTGAAAGAGTCGCGGCTGCAGAGTCCGACCTGCACCGACCGTGAACTCGACGATCGGCTGACTCCCGCACTGGCCGACTGGGTGCGTATCCTTCGCAAAGAGCCATTCATCGCCGGGACGGGTCTGTGGGCTTCGTGGTTCAATTTTTTGCAGCGGCAATCCATGGGGTGCTGGTCTGGCGGATGTTCGTTTGTAGACGACACTTCATTGCGATTATTGCGCGCGGAGCTTGAGCAAATGAGCCGGGCCAGCCCGGGACAGCTTGCCTCGGTACCACTTGAGACCTGGACCGACGCCTATCCTTTCTGGTTTAACATGCTTGACGGGATGGTCACCTTGCAAGACAACATCCGGTATGGAGGTGGCTGTCTGCCGATTGCAGGTATCGAAAGGGCTTATCTGAACTCCCTGCTGCGCAACATGAGCTGCGATGCCCTGGGCTTGCATGAGCCAGCCGAAATCGCCCAGTTTGACCTGCTGCTGAATACCTGCCGAAACGCGCGCAATCACGGTTTCAATGACTACGGTGTCAACCGCGGGCTGGAACAGCACCACATCTGGGTGGCGGGCTCACAGAATGGCAATCAGAGCCCGGCGCGCCTGGCCCTGAAGGCGCTCACAGACCGTTTGTCAAAAATACGTGACACATCCGGTGATGATGACTGCCTGTTTACGCTGGATGAGCCCAGTCGCGCAACGGCGGGCGTCAGTGCGCGCTGAAGTCGTGGTGCGCCAGCGCATAGCCGCGGTCTCTGTAAAACCGGAAGCGGTTGCGGGCGGCGGCCTTGCTTTCATCGTCGCGCCCCACAATTTCGATGAGCCGCTCAAAGCGTGAAAAAAAAGACGGTGTGGCCGCATCCAGATTGACCAGAACGGCCATGTGGCTTGAGGGTGGCTCTGCGCGCCCATCACTGAGCAGCACCGGTGTCTGCTCAGCCAACGGGTCACTGACTGCGACGTGGGGGATAAATTCGCTTGCAGAGAAACTCCACAAGGCCCGGTCAAGATCTTCCAGGCGTCGACTGTCGCTGCTGTGACACACGACACGGTTGCCCGCGGCCACTGCCTTGCGTACCAGCTTGCAGGTGTGCAGCAGCGGGTCCTCGACGCCCGAATGAAAATCAATGTGGGTCATGCGGCCCTGTTTTTCAGGAAGTTCACCAGCAGGGGCACTGGGCGACCGGAGGCGCC
Source organism: Burkholderiales bacterium (assembly GCA_005788065.1). Taxonomy (GTDB): domain Bacteria; phylum Pseudomonadota; class Gammaproteobacteria; order Burkholderiales; family Burkholderiaceae_B; genus SXZD01. The sequence goes on along the minus strand of SXZD01000051.1, from coordinate 368 downwards.
TTTGTTCGCCCCCGATTTCCACGCGGTGCCTGCAATGTCAAGGTGCGCCCAGCGATAGGCCTTGGTGTAGCGTGCCAGAAAACAGGCGGCCGTGATGCTGCCGGCCATGCGGCCACCCGTGTTGGCCATGTCGGCAAACGGCGTCTTGATCTGTTCCTGATACTCATCTTCCAGTGGCATGCGCCAGGCGGGGTCCAGTGCCTTTTTGCCCGCTGCCAACAATTCGTCGGCCAGTTCATCGTCCTGCGTAAACAGACCGGTATTGATGCCACCCAAGGCGATGATGCACGCGCCCGTCAGTGTGGCGATGTCCACCACCACAGCGGGTTTGAAACGCTCTGTGTAGGTCAGAGCGTCGCACAGGATGA
>SXZD01000050.1 GCA_005788065.1 Burkholderiales bacterium | reverse complement strand
GTCTCCAAAACTACAGGCCCCGAAGCATGAGCAGCATGAAAGTGCTCGCTATTTGATTCGCTGCTTCTCCAGCTTGCGCGCCAATGTCCTGCGATGCATACCCAAACGCCTCGCAGTCTCAGAGATGTTGAAGTCGGTTTCCACCAGCACCTCGTGAATGCGCTCCCATTCGAGGTTTTTGATCGACGTGGACCTGTTGGTGATCTCCACCGGCGCAACACCCGCCACATGATTGAAGGCCGCCTCTATGTCATCGGTATTCGATGGCTTGGCCAGGTATTGCGATGCACCCAGCTTGATCGCTTCAACAGCGGTATTGATACTGGCAAAGCCTGTGAGCACCACAATCTGCATCGCCGGATCAAACGCATGCAGCAAGCTTACGCAAGTCAAACCTGATTCCTTGCCACTCAATTTCAAATCCACCACCGCATGCGTGGGATGATGCGATTGGAGCAAAGTTTGCATGGTGTCTACATCCGGCGCATGTACAACTGTATAGCCACGCTGCTCAAACGAACGGGACAGCGTCTTGGCAAACGCCGCATCATCTTCAACCAACAACAACAAACGCTCAGCTTCCAGCATCGTCAACCACCTGCCCCATCCTGCGCATCGTCCATCCGTCGCAGCGCTATCGTACGCAGAGGAATGGCAATCTCAACTTGCGCGCCACCTGTCGGCCGGTTGGAAATGGTGACAGTTCCAGCCAGACTGCGAACCACGTTGTACACCAGAAACAATCAGAGTCCACCGCCGTTCTTACCCTTGCTAGAATTGTAAGGACGACCGGCATTGCGAAGAATTTCCTCACTGAATCCGGGACCGGTATCGCGTACGGAAAACAGGATATCTTCCAGCGAGACCTGCATTTCAAATTCTACATAACCGGGCGACGCCTCAAACGCATTGTCCAGCACATTGGACAACATTTGCCGCAGTACATCGTCCGCTGCAATCCGCACATTGATTGACGGATCAATGAGTACCTTCACATGCTGCGGCGCACGTCTGCTCTGCCATTGCTGCAACAGCTCCTCAACGAAACTCTTCAGATCCACGTTTCTCGATTGCACTCCCCTCGCCTCGCCAGCAGACAGCAGAATGCCCGTCACAATCTGCTTGCAGCGCTGCAACTGAGTCTGAAGTTCGTCCAGTTCCTGCGCGAGGTCCTCATTGTCTGTAATCAGGGGATCGTGCTTCCAGTCGCCCAGAATGACCGACATGGTGGCCAGCGGTGTGCCCAGTTCATGCGCGGCACCGGAAGCCAGCAAGCCGATACGCATGACCTGCTCTCGCTCGGAGGCCTCCTGACGCATCAGTGCGATTTGTGCGTCGCCAATACGCTGATTGCGCGCAATGCGGGTCATGAAAAAAACCAGCAAGAATGCGTCAAGCGCAAACGCAATGATGAGACCGGCGGCATACAGTTGCGGAAAATGCTCCGTCCACTCGGGCGGCAACTTGAGCGGTTCATAACGGATGGCAAGCCCCACGATGCAGATAGCTGTGATGGTGGCGACCGTCCACGCGGATCGGGTGCGGCACAGCAATACCGCCAGAATGACCTGTAACAGGTACAGAAAAACGAAGGGGTTGGAAATACCGCCGCTAAGATACAGTTGCGCGGTCAGCGACGATACATCCACCAGCAAAGAAAACAACAGCGTGCGTTCGCTGACTTCACGTTCCTCGTGCCAGCGCAATTGGCAGCTGAGGTTGAATGCAATCAGACAGACAAGGACGCTGATCATACCCGGGAACGGTAACTCTATACCGATGATCAACGCTGCAATGACAATCGAGAGCACCTGCCCCACCACGGCGAACCAACGCAGTTGTATGAGTTGCAGCATATTGTCGTGGCCGGTCTGGCCTATCACCTGCAACTCGGCACTGACCTTCAGCGCGTTGGTGGCCGTGGTACTTGATACCAGTTGAGAAACAGAACGGGAGGCAGATGCAGCGGAAGCAGCAGAAGATTCAGAGGCAGAGTCAGGGGCAGATCTACGCACGACATTGATGCACTGCACACAAAGTGGCAGGCGCAGTTGGGGATGGCTGCGATTTCATCACACTTTGGCGCGCAAGGCCAATATGCCTCCCAATACACAGGCGGCAGACAAGGCAAACCATGTCAACGCGTATCCCAGATGCTTGTTGGGAAATTGCAGTGGGGTCAGGCCCGGTACGGCACGATCAATGGACGCACCATCGGGCATGCCTGCGCTCCAGAGCGTTTCACCAACATCCTTGCCGTCTGAACGCTTGCCGTCAGCACGCCTGGTATCCAAGCCCTGTCCGCTTGACGCCCACTCATCGACAAACCAGGCTGTGGATACGTTTGAAATTTGGGTGGACTCAGACATCTGCTGGATGTCGCGGGAATACCAGCGCCCCGCTCCGGGATCGTTAGGCCTCAGAAACCCGCCGCCCGTTTGCGACTTGCGCAACAGCCCCTCAATGGATATCTGCGAACATTCAGGCTTGCGTCCAGCGCGCCACGCAGCAACAGCATCGGGCGTGACATAACCCCGGTTAACCCAAATCGAAGAGCCATCCTGCAAGCGCACCGGCACCATCCACCAGTAACCACTGCCCAGCTGCGTGGCAGCCCAGACGGGTGTGGCCCGCGCACAATCGGGTATGCCCGACAGACTGACGCGCCGATACTCGTCACTATCGGCCTTCAGGCTGTCCAGCGTTGAGGACCGCTGCAACGGCAACGCTTGCATGACGGTATTGCGCTGAATGCGCGCAATCAGATCGTTCTTCCAGTCCAGCCGCTTGAGCTGCCAAAGTCCGAGGTTGGCGAAAATGACGCACAGCACAACACTCAGCGATGGCAGCCAGTAACGGCGCATTACGGCATCTCATGCATGCCGTGCATCATGCCCGGCATCATGTTGTGGTTCAGATGGTGCATGACCCACATCGACCCGCTGATGGCAATCACCACCAGTATCAGGGTGAAGATGAATGCCAGCATGTTCCACCCGCCTTCACTCTTACTGTTCATGTGCAGGAAAAACACCATGTGAACCACGATCTGTATCACTGCAAAACCGGTGATCAGCGCACCGGTCAGTGCGGTGCTCTCCAGCGGTCGGGCCATCACCAGCCAGAAGGGAATGACCGTGAGCAAAACAGACAGCGCAAAGCCGATCATGTAGGAACCCACCGTTCCGTGAGACACATGGGCTCCATGTCCGTGACCGCCGTGCTGGCCGAGGGAATGTTG
>SXZD01000049.1 GCA_005788065.1 Burkholderiales bacterium | reverse complement strand
TGCCGAGGGTTACCCGGGCACGCGCTATTACGGCGGTTGCGCATATGTCGATGTTGCCGAGCAACTGGCCATCGACCGCTTGAAGCAACTGTTTGGCGCCGAGGCGGCCAACGTGCAACCCAATTCCGGTTCACAGGCCAACCAGGCCGTGTTTTTTGCCCTGCTGCAACCCGGCGACACCATCATGGGTCTGTCGCTGGCTGAAGGCGGTCACCTGACCCACGGCATGCCGCTGAACATGTCCGGCAAGTGGTTCAAGGTGGTGTCCTACGGTCTGAACGAAAAAGAAGAGATCGACTACGAGCGCATGGAAGCGCTAGCCCGCGAGCACAAGCCGAAAATCATCATCGCCGGTGCATCGGCCTACGCCCTGCGCATCGACTTTGAACGCTTTGCCCGCATCGCCAAGGAAATCGGCGCCTACTTCATGGTGGACATGGCTCACTATGCCGGTCTCATCGCAGCCGGTGTGTATCCCAACCCCGTGCCGCACGCCGACGTGGTCACCTCCACCACACACAAAAGCCTGCGTGGTCCGCGTGGCGGCATCATCCTCATGAAAGAGGCACTGGCCAAGCAGATCAACAGCGCCATTTTCCCCGGCATTCAGGGTGGCCCCCTGATGAACGTCATCGCAGCCAAGGCTGTGGCTTTCCATGAAGCCCTGCAGCCCGGTTTCCGTGCCTATCAGGAACAAGTGCTGGCCAACGCGCGCGTCATGGCAGAAACGCTGACCAAGCGCGGCCTGCGCATCATCTCCGGCCGCACCGAGAGCCACGTCATGCTGGTGGACCTGCGTGCCAAGGGCATTACCGGCAAAGCAGCAGAAGCCATTCTGGGCGAAGCGCACATCACGGTAAACAAGAACGCCATCCCCAACGACCCGGAAAAGCCTTTTGTCACCAGCGGCATCCGCGTGGGCAGCCCCGCCATGACAACCCGTGGTTTTGGTACGGCTGAAGCCGAACAGGTTGCTAACCTGATTGCCGACGTACTGGACAACCCGAACGACGCAGGCAATATCGAGCGCGTTCGTACAGCGGTCAAGGCGCTCACATCGCGCTTTCCTGTCTATGGCTGACCGGAGCTGCTTCATGGCGGATGAGTTCACAGCGCATGACGCTGCAGGGCAGCCGTCATGAAGTGCCCCTACTGCGGCAACGCAGACACCCAGGTCGTCGACAGCCGCACATCCGGCGACCACGGTGACGCCGTCCGGCGCAGGCGCCAGTGTGGCGCCTGCCACAAGCGCTTTACGACCTATGAACAGGTCGAACTCTCTTTCCCTGCCGTGGTGAAGAAAAATGGCGCACGCGTTGAATACAAGCGCAGCAAGCTCCTGGGCAGTTTGAATTTGGCGCTGCGCAAGCGTCCGGTGACGTCCGAGCAAATAGACCAGGCCATTGCGCGCATCGAAGAAAAGCTCATCGGTCTGGCGCAACGGGAAGTGACGTCCGATACCATCGGCCAGTGGGTCATGGCAGAGTTGAAACAGCTCGACCCGGTGGCCTATATCCGCTTTGCATCCGTATACAACAGCTTTGAAGACCTGCAGTCGTTTGCAGATGCTATCGGCGACTTTTTAAAGCCCGCCAAACGCGGCCGGGCGCAAGGGAATGCACAAGGGACTGCGCAGGAAAAAGCGCAAGATAAAGTGCAAGACAGGGCGCAGGACAAAACCCAGGACAAGGCGTGAAAGCGCTTGCTGCGGTTGTCAACATGCGATGCCTCTGTGCACTCGCACGTGTAAATTCAGCGCTAGTCTGTCAAAGCACCATCTGCGCCTGAAGATGCCCGGTGCCACATGACGATGCAGCCTGCTGACCACTTCTCCGATGACAACACGCGCTTCATGCCGCCTGCTGACCTCTTCTCTGCCGACGACATCCGCTTCATGCAGCGTGCGCTTGAGCTTGCGGCACGCGGTCTTTACACCACCACACCAAACCCGCGAGTCGGTTGCGTCATTGTCCGCAACGGCGCCGTGATTGCAGAAGGCTGGCATGAACGCGCCGGCGGACTGCATGCAGAGGCTCATGCGCTGGCACAGGCCAGCGCCAATGGCATTGATGTTCGCGGTGCAACGGTATACGTCACGCTGGAGCCCTGCAGTCACCATGGGCGCACACCGCCGTGTGCAGATGCATTGGTGACCGCTGGGGTTGCGGAAGTTGTTGTTGCATGCGGCGACAGCAACCCGCTGGTGGCTGGTCAAGGGCTTGCCCGTTTACAGGCTGCCGGCATCCGTACCCGCAGCGGTTTGATGGAAGCGCAAGCGCGCGAATTGAATATCGGCTTTTTCTCGCGCATGCAGCGCGACTTGCCTTGGGTGCGCATGAAAGCGGCCATCTCACTGGACGGTTTTGTTGCGCTCCCCTCAGGCGAAAGCCAATGGATTACCAGTGAAGCAGCGCGTGCCGATGGCCATCATTGGCGAGCCCGTGCTTGCGCCATACTCACCGGCATCGGAACGGTAAAAGCGGACAACCCTCAACTGACGGTGCGCGGAGTGGATACGCCGCGCCAACCCATGCGTGTCATTGTGGATAGCAAGCTGGAAATTGATCTGACTGCTCGGGTGTTGGACGGTTGGACGCTCATCGCACATGCGGTACCCGGCCTTGAGCCCCGAAGCCCCGGGATTGATATTCGGCATGCACCGACGGCCCTGCAACTGAAAGCGGATGCACTGCGCGAACGCGGAGTGGAATTGCTGTATGTGCCGCAAGCGGAGACTGTGGCGCCTGCCCGCACAAAAGTGGATCTGCCTGCACTCATGCGTCTGCTCGCGTCCCGCGGCATGAACGAAATTCATGTTGAAGCCGGCGGAAAACTCAATGGCTCGCTGATTCGCGAAGACTGCGTGGACGAATTGCTGCTGTATCAAGCCCCGCGCCTGCTGGGGCAAGGACAGCCCTTCGCTGCATTGCCCGCTGCCAGCGGACTGGATGCTACGTGGAACTGGAAGCGCCACAGTATTGAGACCTTGGGTGAGGATGTGCGCATGCTGTTGCGGCGTGAGTGAACCATGACGGCAAAGCCCATTGACGCTACACTGGGCGCCCGCACACAGACATCAACAGGCTTATCCCATGTTTACCGGAATTGTTGCCGCCATCGGAAAAATTGAAACCCTCACATCGTTGGGCAGTGATGCCGACAGCGGAGTACGCCTGCATATTCACGCAGGGCGCCTACCATTGGTCGACGTTCAATTGGGCGACTCGATCGCCATTCAGGGCGCGTGCATGACCGTGATTGCAAAAACCGATACGCATTTTGATGTGGACGTATCGCGCGAAAGCCTCTCCAAAACCATGGGTTTGGACAAACCCGGCGAAGTGAATCTGGAGAAAGCCCTCACACTGGCAGACCGGTTGGGCGGGCATCTGGTGACGGGCCACGTGGACGGTTTGGGCGAAGTGACTGTGTTTGAAGCGGTTGGCGAAAGCTGGCACCTAGCCATTCGCGTACCGGGCGATCTTGCAAAATTCTTTGCATACAAGGGCTCGGTCACAGTGAATGGAACCAGCCTCACGGTCAACCAAGTGCGCGATGAAAAAAGCGGTACCGAAATCGATATCAACCTGATTCCGCATACCCTTGAAATGACCACACTCAAGCACTTGAAAGCTGGTGTGAAAGTGAACCTGGAGATTGATCTGATCGCACGCTATTGCGAACGATTGCTCAAGGGGTCGGGCGTACTGCCCGCCTGACACACATGATCTTTCAGCGTCGCTTCGGGCCGTTTTTTACCACGCAGTTTCTGGGTGCATTCAACGACAATCTGTTCAAGAATGTGCTGATACTACTGGTGACGTTCAACAGCACCCGCTTCGGTGACGTAGACCCCGGTCTGCTGGCGAACCTGGCAGCAGGGCTTTTCATTTTGCCATTCGTGCTGTTTTCTGCACCGGCCGGTCAACTGGCCGACCAGCGCGACAAAGCGCGTATGATGCAGATCGTCAAGCTGGCTGAGATTGGCATCATGCTGCTGGCCGGTTTCGGGCTTGCGTTGGCCAATCTTCACCTGCTGCTGGGCGCACTGTTTCTGATGGGTACGCATTCCGCTTTTTTCGGACCACTGAAGTATTCGATTTTGCCCCAGGTGTTCGACGACAAAGAACTGATTGCCGGCAATGCGTGGGTTGAGATGGGTACCTTCGTCGCCATACTTCTGGGCACGCTGGCGGCCGGTTATCTGGTGAATATTACGCACGATTGGATGAGCATTTCAATGGCATGGGTGGGCGTTGCCATCGTCGGATTTACGTCCAGCCTGGCCATACCGGCTGCGCCACCGGTAACAGGAACAGCGGTTACGCGATTGCGCTTCGGATGGACAGCCAACCGCGAACTTGTTTCAAGAGCCAAAGCAGATGCTGCAGTGTGGCTTTGCGTATTGGCTATCAGTTGGTTCTGGCTGGTGGGATCTATTGTGCTGGCGCAGTTGCCTGCACTTGTACAAAATGTTTTGAAAGCGAATGCCTCTGCTGTGACAGCACTGCTTGCGGTATTTTCCATCAGCGTGGGTGTGGGTTCCATGCTGTGCGAAAAGCTGTCGGGCCGCAAAGTGGAAATCGGGTTGGTACCGTTGGGTGCCATCGGTATCTCCCTGTTTACAATCGACCTGTGGTGGACGTGCGAACAGGCTGCAACGCAAACCAATCTGTTTGAACGCATGGCTGCAGACCTCGGGCTGATGGGGCTTTTTTCAGGGTTTTTCATTGTGCCGCTTTACAGCTATGTGCAACTGAAAACGCCATTGGACGCAACCTCCCGCGTTATTGCCGCCAACAACATTCTGAACGCAGTGTTCATGGTGGCCGGCGCAGGTGGTGCAGCAGCAGCCTTGGCTGCGGGCGTTCAAACCCACCAACTGATGCTGCTGGCCGGTGTTTTGAATGCGTTAGTGTGCATGTATTTCTTCACGCGCGAGCCTGAGTTTGTACAACGCTTTTTGAGGTGGGTCAGACGAAAGGCGTAAACGTTCGGAGTGCTAAGCAGCCAGCTGCAATTGAACAAAGCGCTTTTGGATGTTTTGACGAAACCCCTCTGGCAACAGCGCCAAAGCTCGCACATCAACCAGGTGAGCCGGCAGCATCCAGAAGACTGTGCTGACCCGCGCGGCGCAGCACGTCATTGAACACAGGTGCATCAACCTCACGCGGACTGCCACCGAAAAGCTTCAGCGCCTTGCGCAGCAACTTGCCTGCCGTTTCAAGCGACAGCTCAACGCTTTTGACGGCCGAGTTCCGGTAGAGGTCGTACAAGACCTCTTCACCGGCAGGCACCTCTGCAATTTTGAGGATAGCCTGCTCCAGGGTGCTGGCTGTACGGAGAAGGTGATCGGTGTTAAGGCTGATGAATCAGAACGGAATATCGTCGTCCTGCAGACCGCCCACACCCGCCGATGCTGAACCGCCGCTGCGCCCGCCAGATCCGCCACCCATGCCGCCGCCAGTTGAACCACCGCCTGAAGCCCCCCCACCTGAAGCGCCACCCGAACGTGCATTGCCGTAGCGATTGCCGCCACCGGATGCTGCACGGGCACCACCGCCGCCACCACCACTGCTGCCACCGAAGTCATCACTGTCGAAGTCGCCACCGGGCATGCTTCCACCGCCACCGCTGCCGCCACCGCCCTTACCGCCCAGCAATTGCAGGTTGTCGCCCATGATTTCGGTCGTGTAGCGCTCAACGCCCTCTTTGTCTGTCCATTTGCGGGTTTTCAGCTTGCCTTCAATGAACAGCGAACTGCCCTTGCGGCACTATTCGCCCACCACCTCGGCTTGCCGGCCGCGCAGCACCACACGGTGCCATTCGGTTTCTTCTCGCTTTTCGCCGGAATTTTTGTCTTTCCAGTTGGATGTGGTGGCCAGTGAGAGATTGACGAATGCGGTGCCGTCAGGGAAATAACGAACCTCCGGGTCTTGGCCAAGGTTGCCGACGAGAATGACTTTGTTCACTGATGCCATGAGGCTGCTCCTGATGCGAAAACGGGCTAGAAAAGGCGTACCAAAAAGAATCTGTGAAGTCATTATAGACCCTCTGTGCGCCCTCGCCCGGACGTGCGATGACGGCTGGGGGATCAGGTTGCCTCCGACCGGGTGACACCCTTTTGAGAGCCGTCAGAAAGGGTCTATGAAGCTGGGCAAGCGTGAACTGGCGCACAACACCGGCACGCAAAACCGACGTGGAAAACGGCGAACGGCCAAACATGAATAGAACCTGGATCAAAAACGGGCCTGAGGCCGCACAAGCCCGAGTCAAACGTGAGCATCAACTGAATCAAACTCTGAGTACACACACGTGTTTACAACTCATCCATCTTGCGTCAAGATGCGGCGATGTTCATGCAATCGCAGGTGCGTCCATGCACACCACACGGGTCTTCAAAAACGGCAACTCGCAAGCAGTCCGGATTCCGGCTGAACTGGCATTCGACCGCACCGACATGGAGTTTGAAATTGAGCGCGAGGGAGACGAACTGCGCATACGCCCCGCACGGCAGTCTCTGGACAAGGTCTTGTCGCTGTTTGCCGGTTTTCCGTCAGACTTCATGGCTGACGGTCGGGAACAATTGACACAGAAAGACCGGGACGAGCTCTGATGAAACCCCGCTACATGCTCGATACCAACATCTGCATTTACCTCATCAAGAATCAGCCGCCAGCCGTGGCCAAGCGGTTTTCACAGTGCCGGGTGGGTGACGTTGTCATTTCGGCCATCACTTACGCCGAGTTGCACTATGGAGTGGCAAAGTCCGCGCAATCCAGTCGGGCTGCAGATCAAATCAAAGCGCTCATATCGCAGATACCGGTTGCCGCTTTCGACAAAGAGGCCGCACACACCTACGGACCTTTACGTCTGTCCGCTGGCAACAGTCGACAAGACCAGTTGGACAAACTGATTGCGGCACACGCACAGTCCCTCGACGTTGCGTTGGTCACCAACAATCTCAAGGATTTCGCCCACTACCCCGATTTGCGAACAGAAAACTGGCTCGAACCGTGACAAGCCCATTGACTTGTCTATAATACATTCAACCGGAGCCCGCCATGTCCACTTCTGCCCTCGTCTGGTTTCGCCGCGACCTTCGCTGCGACGACCACACCGCCCTGCACCATGCCCTCACCCACTTCAAGCGGGTGTATTGCGCCTTCATCTTCGACCGGGACATTCTTGACGTCCTGCCCTCACCGGCCGACCGACGGGTGGAGTTCATCTGGTACAGCGTCACCGAGTTAAAGCAGCACCTCAACGACATGGGCGGCGACCTGCTTGTCTTTCATGCCAAAGCTGCGCAGGCCATTCCCGCCATCGCAGAAGCACTGAAGGTCGACGCCGTCATTACCCACCACGATTACGAACCGGCCGCCATTAGCCGCGACGCCACCGTTGAACAAACATTGAAAGCCAGTGGTATCGCTTTCACCACTTTCAAGGACACCTGCATCTTTGAAAAAGAAGAAGTGCTGACGCAGGCTGGGGGACGCTTCAGCGTTTTTACACCGTACAAAAATGCGTGGCTGAAAAAACTTACACCCGCAGACCTGGAAGAACGTCCGGTTGCGCAACACGCCGCTGCGTTTGCAAAACCCGATGCGACCCAGTTCAAAGGCGTGTCGGCGCAGATTGCAAAACAGACCGGCATTCATCAACCCACAGATGGCAGCCATATCCCTTCCCTGCAAGACATGGGCTTTGAACCCACCAACCTGCTCGAACTGAAAATTCGCACCGGGCAGTCTGGCGCACAAGCAACGCTCGACGAATTTCTGTCACGCATGGATGGCTACAAAAAACAACGCGACTTCCCTGCAGTCAAAGGCGTGTCCTATCTGTCCGTTCACATGCGTTTTGGCACATTGTCCATCCGGCAGGCCGCGCGGCATGCGTGGACACTGTTCAACAGCACGGGCTCCGAGGGCGCCATGGGCTGGCTGAACGAGCTCATCTGGCGCGACTTCTATTTTCAGATTCTGTACAACAACCCACGCGTGGTAAACAACGCTTTCAAAGCAGAATACGACGACATCGTCTGGGACAGCGACGACAAAGCCAAAGCCCTGTACCAACGCTGGTGCGACGGGCAAACCGGCTACCCTTTAGTGGATGCTGCCATGCGGCAACTCAAACATACCGGCTGGATGCATAACCGCCTGCGCATGGTGGTGGCCAGCTTTCTGACCAAAGACCTGGGGCTTGACTGGCGTTGGGGTGAAAAATGGTTTGCAGACAATCTCAACGACTTTGATCTTTCTGCCAACAATGGCGGCTGGCAATGGGCGTCTTCCAGCGGGTGCGACGCACAACCCTACTTCCGTATTTTCAACCCGGTAAGCCAAAGCGAAAAATTTGATGCTGATGGCAAATTCATTCACCGCTACTGTCCGGAACTGGCGAAGCTCCCCAAGCGTTTCATCCATGCGCCTTGGGAGGCACCCGCTATGGAATTGCAGATGGCAGGCGTGCAACTTGGCACGTCGTATCCTCGTCCGTGCGTCGACCATGCGGTGGCGCGGGAGAAAACACTGGCACGATATGCCGTGGTGAAGAAAAAAGTGACGAGTGACGAGTGACGAGTTACAAATAAACAGCAATAAGCAAGAACAGCAGCACGCAAGAACGGCAACAAGAAGCAAGCACATCAAGGAGAAGCATCCATGCCCCACGCCATACAGATCGATACCACCGGCGGACCGGAAGTCATGCAATGGGTTGAAGTTGAAATTGGTGAACCCGGCCCGGGTGAAGCCCGAGTCCGTCACGAGGCTGTCGGCCTGAATTACATCGACGTCTATTTCCGCTCCGGACTATACCCCCAGCCCATGCCCGCAGGGCTTGGCATGGAAGGCGCCGGCATTGTTGAAGCCGTTGGCGAGGGTGTAACACATATCAAACCCGGCGATCGCATTGCCTATGCCGGTCGCCCCAATGGCGCTTATGCCCAAGTACGCAACATGCCCGCCAAGCTGCTGCTGCAGTTGCCCGATGCACTCTCATTCGAGCAGGGCGCAGCCATGATGCTGCAGGGTCTCACCGTGCAATACCTCTTCAACCGCATCCACCAGTTGAAAAAGGGCGACACCATCGTGCTGCATGCCGCAGCTGGTGGCGTCGGCCTTATTGCATGCCAATGGGCACGCGCCATGGGCGTCACCGTCATCGGAACAGTATCCACTGAACAGAAAGCGGAAATTGCAAAAGCGCACGGCTGTACCCACACCGTGATTGCAGGCAGCGGGCAACTCATACCCAAGGTCAAAGAACTGACCAATGGGGAAGGTGTCAGCGTGGTCTACGACTCAGTGGGCAAAGACACCTTCACCGAATCGCTGGATTGTCTGGCACCACTCGGTCTCATGGTGAGCTTTGGCAATGCGAGCGGCCCTGTACCACCACTGGAATTGGCGCAACTGTCCAACCGTGGCTCACTGAAGATAACCCGCCCTACTCTCATGACATTCACCGAACGCAGACCGTGGCTGGAAGAAATGGGCGCGGATCTCTTCAATCGCGTGGTCAGCGGCGACGTGGTCATTCCCGTCAACCAACGCTATGCCCTCAAAGATGTAGCGCAGGCTCACCGTGATCTGGAAGGGCGCAAAACCACAGGCTCCAGCATTCTGCTGCCTTGAATCTGCAACTCAGAAACCGCTTAACCAATATCACTAATTTGTAAGGCTACAACAAGAGACTCCGCATCATCGGGCGTTCAGAAATCGACTCCGCCGGATCGCATCCGAAAAATTGCGCCCGACCGTGCAGCAGACGTCCCGAGCAAATCACTGATTTGCGAGGGTTGAAGCGCCGCGAAGACGGCGTTCAAAGTATGCCAACGTTGAGGAGCGCAATTTTTGCGGGAGAACCGCCGGAGCGATGATGGACGCCAAAGACGCACACTTCCTGCCTCAGCCAATGATAGGCGCCAGCGATGGGTGCCAGCGATGGGTGCCAGC
>SXZD01000048.1 GCA_005788065.1 Burkholderiales bacterium | reverse complement strand
GCCTGCCCGCCCGCCTGCCCGCCTGCCCACCCGCTCGCGCTTGCTCGCCGGCAACCCTGTCAACACCGGGACAATTCAGTACCGGATGGTTTCTCCGTGACGGATCATCCGGAACTCATTGTCTGCGAGGCCTGCTTTTTCTGCCGCGTGTCTGACTGCGCCGATGGGTTCGTCCAGCGATTCGAGCGACAGTTCAAACGTACCCCAATGTACCCCGATTGATTGCCGGGCTTTGAGTTCGCGATGAATGCGTACAGCTTCTTCCGGGCCGATATGCTGGTCCTGCATGAACCAGCGCGGCGCATAAGCGCCAACGGGCAGGGCGGTCAGGTCGAAGGGGCCCAGACGTTCACCGATGGCTTTGAAGTCATCGCTGTACCCGGTATCGCCAGCGAAGAAAAAGCGATGCGCATCATTGACGACCGCCCAACCGCTCCACAGGTTTTCGTTGCGGTCTGCAAAGTTGCGTACGGACCAATGCCGCGCCGGCAAGCAGTGAAACGAAGTGGTGCCGATGGTGACGGATTCCCACCAGTCCAGACCCTTGACCTGGGTGATCCCCTGCCGCTGAAACCAGCGTTCATTTCCCAAGGGTACGATGAACTGCGCCGACGGAAAGCGCTGCGCGATGCCCAGCAAGGTGTCGGCATCCATGTGATCGTAGTGATTGTGGCTGATCAGCACCGCATCAATCGGGGGCAATTGTTCCATGGTCAGCGGTGGTGGCACTTTGCGTTTGGGGCCGGCCCATTGCACGGGCGATGCGCGCTGCGACAGGATGGGGTCGAGCAGGATGTTCAGCCCCCCGGACTGCAGCAGGATGCTGGCATGGCCCAGCCAGGTGAAGGAGACCTGCTCGCGGTTGTCGGTCAGCCATGCCGTGTCGGGCTTGAGCACTTCAAAGCCGTTGTAGCCCTGCACATGGGTCTGGGGTGGTTTGGGCAATCCGCTGCCCAGGTTCTCGCGTATCCATCGCCACAACTGGGCCGGACTTTTGTCTATGCGCTTGCCGTCCGTATTGGTAAAACCGTCAGGCCGGTGATGCGGTCGTGTAGGGTCGTAATAGGGGTTTTCCGCGCGGCTGACCAGGGCAGTGGCCAGCAGAGCGACGCCTGCGGCAGTGGCGATGAGGGGTTTTTTTTTCATGGTGCCGTGATTGTTTCGTATCGGTTTTCTGTCTGCATTTACGCTTCTGTCCGCGTCTGTGCTTGGCGCCATGTCGGTCATTTGCGGGAAAGGGAATTGGCCGTGGCACCCCTTGCCCGTCACCCGTTGCATCGGCGCATCAGCAGACCGTCTGTGTGGGCAGTTTGCCATATCATGGCGTTTTTCGAGGATTCGGGTCATTCCGATGGTTCAGACGCCACCGTTGCCGCAAGATGCGCAGCAAAGTGCAGCAGACAGTAGGGCAGCCCCGGTCAACGGTACGGCTGCTCAGGCGCCGGTGTTCGTGTTCGACTCCGGCGTCGGGGGCTTGTCGGTCTTGCGCAGTCTGTTGGCAGAGTTGCCCGATGAGCGCTTTGTCTATCTGGCCGACAGTGCGCATGTACCCTATGGCGACCGGCCCCAGACTTTCATTGTAGAGCGAACACTGGCGATTGCCCGCTACGCACGGGAAGCTTGCGGCGCAAAAGCCTTCGTTATTGCCTGCAATACGGCAACGGCCGCTGCTGTGGCACAGGTCCGCGCGCATTGGCCAGACTGGGTGGTGGTTGGCATTGAGCCGGCGGTCAAGCCGGCTGCGCTGCAGACGCGCACGGGCGTGATTGGCATTCTGGCCACGTCCAACACGCTGGCCAGTGAACGTTTCTCCGGTCTGGTGGAGGGGTTTGCCAGCGATTGCCGCGTGGTGGCCCAGCCCTGTCCCGGTTTGGTGGAATGCATCGAGGCCGGCGATATTGATGGTCCGGATGTGCGCAGGCTGTTGACCGGTTTTGTCGGGGCGCTGGTTGAACAGGGTGCCGATGTCATCGTGCTGGGATGCACACACTACCCTTTCGTGGCCCCCGTGGTTCAAGCGTTGGCCGGTCCCGCGGTCCAGGTGCTGGAAACTGGCGAGGCGGTTGCCCGTGAGACACGGCGACGCCTGACAGTGGACGGTTTGCTTGCGGAATCGGGGTGCGGGGGGCTGCCGCCGCTCAGCCTGCTGGCGACAGGGTCGGTGCAGGCGCTACAGGCGTCTGCCTCGCGATTGCTCGGTCTGTCGGTACTGCCTTTGCAGGTGGCTTGTTAAGCGAGCGGCCAGCATGCTATAGTCTCGGTCTTTTCCGGATTGGCCGGCGCTTTCTGCTATGCGGTTTTTGCAGATGCTTCCATGACAGTCTGGTTTCCGTTCACTTTTTTGCAAAAAACGTCTGGGTTCAAATTTCAATGCCAACCATTCGCGTCAAAGAAAATGAGCCGTTTGAAGTCGCTCTGCGTCGCTTCAAGCGCACCATCGAAAAAACCGGCCTGCTGACCGAACTGCGCGCCCGCGAGTTCTACGAAAAGCCCACGTCCGAGCGCAAGCGCCTCAAGGCTGCTGCCGTCAAGCGTCATTTCAAGCGCCTGCGCGGCCAGATGCTGCCCAAGAAGCTGTACTGATCGTTTTTTACCTGCACCTTCCAAGGACATCCCCATGTCCCTGAAACTGCGCATCAGCGACGACATCAAAGCCGCCATGAAGGCGCGCGAGCAGCACCGCCTAGGCGTGCTGCGAATGCTGTCGGCTGCCATCAAGCAGCGCGAGGTAGATGACCGTATCGAGCTGTCCGACGCTGATGTCATTGCGCTGGTTGAAAAGCAGATCAAGCTGCGCAAAGAAGCCGCTGTCCAGTTCGAGGCGGGCGGCCGTCCCGACTCCGCTCAGGCCGAGCGCGCTGAGATTGACGTGTTGGCTGTTTATCTTCCGCAGGCCCTGACGGCCGAAGAGGTCGAATCCATCATTCGGCAGGCCATGACGCAAACCGGGGCTGCAGGGCCGCAGGACATGGGCAAGGTCATGGCAGCCGTCAAGCCGCAGGTGGCCGGTCGTACCGACATGGGTGCATTGTCGGCCAAAATCAAGCAATTGCTGTCGGCTTCCTGAGCATCGCCCGATTGTCGTACAGTCTGAGTCTGCTCAACCGCTCTGGCAGGCTACGCGCATGATCCCTAACAGTTTCATCCAAGAGCTTCTCTACCGCACTGATATTGCCGAAGTAGTGGGGCGGTACGTGCAGTTGAAGAAGGCAGGTGCCAACCTGTCCGGCCTCTGTCCCTTCCATCGCGAAAAGTCTCCCTCTTTTTCTGTCAGTCCAGCCAAGCAGTTTTATCACTGCTTCGGTTGTGGCGCGCATGGCTCTGCCGTTTCATTCCTCATGGACCACCTCGGTTTGACCTTTCCGGAGGCGGTCGAGCAGTTGGCAGCCCAGCAGGGTCTTGAAGTGCCCCGCGAGCAGGCCTCCGAGGAGGCTCAGCAGGAGAAGGCGCGCCATCTGACGCTGGTCGACCGCATGAATATGGCGCAGTCTTTTTATGAGCAGTCGTTGCGGCGTTACCCTGAGGCTGTTGAGTATCTGAAGGGGCGAGGATTGACCGGACAGGTGGCCAAGCGCTTTGGTCTGGGCTTTTCCCCGCCGGGTTTTCAGGGTTTGGCCACGGTGTTTGCCGACTATGAAAGTTCGACCGAATTGCCTGATTGTGGTCTGGTCATTGATGCCGAGGTGGAGCAGGGGCGCAAGGGTCGGCGGTATGACCGTTTTCGCGAGCGCATCATGTTTCCCATCCGCAACGTACGCGGGGACATCATCGGCTTTGGCGGTCGGGTGTTGGGTAAGGGCGAGCCAAAGTATCTGAATTCACCCGAAACCCCCTTGTTCTCAAAGGGTAATGAGCTCTACGGCCTGTTTGAGGCCCGGAGCGCCATTCGTGCCCGTGGCTATGTGTTTGTCACCGAAGGCTATATGGACGTGGT
>SXZD01000047.1 GCA_005788065.1 Burkholderiales bacterium | reverse complement strand
TCTGCGAATAGTCGGCCGACATGACAACACAACCGGCCGGTGCCACAAACGCCTCGCGCACCCGACGCCCCTCGGGTGTGCGGATGGGAATGGTCTGCAGATTGGGATCATTGCTGGACAGCCGTCCGGTGACCGCTACCGCCTGCCCGTAATTGGTGTGCACTCGACCGGTGGCGGAATTGACCATGCGCGGCAATTTGTCGGTATAGGTGCCCTTGAGTTTGGCCAGCGACCGGTGTTCAAGCAGACACTTGGGCAGGGGATGGTTTTCTGCCAGTTGCGTGAGTACCTCTTCGTCCGTGGAGGGGGTGCCGCTTGCGGTTTTCTTGACCACCGGCAATTTCTGCTTTTCGAACAGCAACTCAGCTACCTGCTTGGGCGAATTCAGGTTGAAAGGCCCGCCAGCCAGCTCAAATGCTTTCTGTTCGATTTCCATGAGCCGTACGCCCAGATCGTGGCTCTGTTGGTTCAGACGCTGGACATCCACCAGCACGCCGCGACGTTCGATATCCAGCAGCACCGATGACAGCGGAACCTCGATGTCACGGTAGACATGCTGCAGTTTTGCATCCGAGTCAATCTGCGGCATCAAGGCTTGATGCAGTCGCAAAGTGACCTCAGCATCCTCTGCGGAATACGTGCAGGCGCGATCAATCGGCACATCTGCAAAACTCACCTGTGCTGCACCCTTGCCCGCCACTTCTTCGTAGGCAATTGCTTTGTGGTTGACCCAGCGCAGGGCCAGCGCATCCATGTTGTGGGGACGGTGCGCCTCCAGCACATAGCTTTGCAGCATGGTGTCATGCTGGCACCCTGCAACGGCAATACCATGGTTGGCCAGCACATGCAGGTCATATTTGGCGTTCTGCGCCACCTTGATGCGCGTGGCATCTTCGAACCAGGGCTTGAGTTGGTCCAGCGTCTGCTGCAGAGGCAATTGCGTCTGTGCGTCCAGTGCGCTGTGCGCCAACGGCAGGTAGTAACCGGTACCCGGAGATACCGCAAATGCCAGCCCCACAATGCGGGCTGCCATGGGGTCGAGGCTGGTGGTTTCCGTATCAAAACAGACGATGGAAGCCTGCCAGAGTTTTTCAAGCAGTTGATCTAGTGCCTCAGGCGTATTGATCAGCACGCACTGAATGTCGGCAGCCGTGGTCGGCGGCGTTTCGAACAGGGCATTGAAAGAAGCAGCCGCAGAGCCGGTCACTGCCGTGGACGCAGCGCCTGCAGAGGCTGCTCTCGATACCCCGACCGCACTGCCACCATCGGAGTCTGCCGCGGCGAACAGGTCGCCCGTGGAGCCACGCGGAAGCTCGCTGACAGCCACTGCCGATGCACCCTGCCCTGACAGGGCCGCTGCACCGCCCAAAGCCTGAAACCAGGTTTTGAATTCAAAGCGCTGATACAGCGACAGCAAGGCATCACGATTTGCATCGCGCCGGGCCAGCACGGGCCATCCCGCGACATCCACCGGCAGATCGCAATCACATTTGACCGTGACCAGTTTGCGACCGGTGGGCAACCAGTCCAGCGCCTTGCGCAGGTTTTCTCCGACCACGCCGGTGATCTTGTCGGCATTTGCCACCACGCCATCGAGACTGCCGTAGGCGGCAATCCATTTGGCCGCTGTCTTGGGGCCGCATTTTTCGACGCCCGGCACATTGTCGACCGTGTCGCCCATCAGGGTCAGATAATCCACGATCTGCGAAGGCTCAACGCCAAACTTTTCCTGTACGCCAGCCGGGTCCAGCACGACGCCGGTCATGGTGTTGACCAGCTTGACGCGGTCATTGACCAGTTGGGCCAGGTCCTTGTCGCCGGTGGAGATGATGACCTCGTCGAAGCCCTCAGCCACCGCACGCTGGGCCAGCGTACCAATGACGTCGTCTGCCTCGATGCCCGGCAGCATGATGACCGGCCAACCCAGCGCATGCACAACAGCGTGTATGGGTTCGATCTGCTTGACCAGATCTGCCGGCATCTCGGCCCGGTTGGCCTTGTATTCTGGATACCAGTCGTCGCGGAAGGTTTTGCCGGGTGCGTCAAACACACAGGCCAGGTAGTCTTCCGTGCTTTCCCCCACACGGTAACTTGACCACAAGCTGCGGAGCATGTTTACCATGCCGTACACGGCACCCGTGGGTTCGCCAGTCCGGTTTCGCAAATCCGGCATGGCATGGAACGCCCGGTAAAGATAACTCGATCCATCTACCAGGAGCAGTCGTTTCATCATGGCTCAATCCAAAAACATTCCCACTCTGCGAGCCCTGCCCTCACTGGAGCGCTCCACCTCCGTCAAGGCACGCGAATCGTGGCACATCCTCGGCATTATGTCAGAGTTCATCGAGGCGGCTGAGCGACTCTCCGAGATACGCCCGTCGGTGTCCATTTTCGGCAGTGCCCGCACACCGGTGGACCACCCCTATTACAAGCTGGCGCAAGACACGGCGCGCCTGCTGTCGGACGCAGGCTTTGCCATCATCAGCGGCGGGGGACCGGGCATCATGGAAGCCGTCAACAAAGGCGGATTTGAAGGACGCTCCCCCAGCGTGGGGCTGAACATCGAATTGCCGTTTGAACAAAGCGGCAACCCTTACCAGAACATCTCGCTGAAATTCAGGCACTTTTTTGCGCGCAAGGTGGCATTTGCCAAGTATGCGACAGCCTATATCGTCATGCCGGGCGGCTTCGGTACGCTGGACGAAATGTTCGAGGCGCTGACACTGATTCAAACTGGCAAGGGACGAAAGATACCCATCATCCTGATGGGCGGGGACTTCTGGACAGGTCTGCTGACCTGGATCAAGGACACCCTGCTGGGCGAGGGCATGATCAGTGCGGGTGACATTGATCTGATGACACCCGTGGACACCCCCGAGGAAGCCATGGAGGCCATCTTTAATTTCTACGAGCGCCGTGCATTCGCACCGTCACCGGAAGAGCGCGAACGCCTGCTGGATCTCTGACAGAAGCCCGGGAGGTGATTGGGTTAAACTATGGGCTTAAAGGAACCGCCATGTCACACTCCCGCCGTATCACTGACACCCGCTCGACCGGCGTTGGGCACATACTCAGCGTCACGCTGACTGCTGCGACCATTGCCGCAGCGCTGGCACTGCCCGCCCAGTGCAACGCTCAGGCAAGCGCGCCGCAGCGTGCCGACGTACCGCCGCCCCCCCTGTTCAAGGGCCCCGGCGACGATTCGCTCGAGCCGGTGGTCACCATCCGCAAGGAGGGAGATCGGGAAGTGGAGGAATATCGTCTGCGCGGTCAACTGTTTGCCATGCGGGTAAAGGTCAAAGGGGCGCCTGCCTATTGGCTGGTGGATCCGGACGGCTCGGGCCGGATGGTGCCGGGCCAGGGAATCGGACCGACCATTTCAGTGCCCAAGTGGGTACTGAGGGAGTTCTGATTCATGGCTGTTTTCACACCCGTGAGCGAAGATGCCCTCATTCCGTGGCTGCACGAACGCAGCGCGGGTGAACTGGTCAACCTCAAGGGCATCGCATCCGGCATCGAAAACACCAATTATTTTGTCGACACCAGCACGGGTCGCCATGTGCTGACCATTTTTGAGAAGCTGACAGCGCACGAACTGCCCTACTATCTGGGCTTCATGCAGCATCTGTCCGCTGCCGGACTGCCGGTACCCAGACCGGCTGCCACATCTGAAGGCTTGCTGTTTTCCCCGCTGATGGGCAAGCCGGCCGCATTGGTCGACCGCCTACCCGGCGAGTCTGCGATGAGACCGAATGCCGCACAATGCCATGCCATCGGACAGTTTTGTGCACTCGCCCATCAGGCTGCCCGCAGCTTTGACATGCGGCACGACAACCCCCGCGGCTTGCCGTGGTGGACTGCGACACAGACGCAGGTGCATCCTTTTCTGCCAGCCGAACTGTGCGCTCTGATGGATGACGAGATCGGCATACAGCAGGACTTTGCCCGCACACCGTCCTACCAGGCACTGGAACGCAGTGCGGTGCACGCAGACCTGTTTCGTGACAACGCCCTGTTCGTGGGCGACCGTCTGGGCGGCGTGATTGATTTTTACTTTGCAGGCGACGACACATGGCTGTTTGATCTGGCTGTCTGCATCAATGACTGGTGTATCAACCACCAGACTGGCCACATCGAACCCCAGTTGGCCCACGCCATGCTGGAAGGCTATGCGACAACCCAGCCCTTCAGCGACAACGACCGCAAAGCATGGCCCTACATGCTGCGGGCTGCCGCCCTGCGGTTTTGGATGTCGCGTCTCTATGACTTCTACATGCCGCGCGAAGCCGAGATGCTGACACCGAAAGACCCGACGCATTTTGAACGCATACTGAAATTGAGACGCGCTGGCGACATCGCGCCACTGCCGGCACACTGAAAGGAACGCATGGGAACCCGGGCGCTGGACCTGCCTCCGAGGGCAGGATGGAATTGGCTGATCAAGGGCTGGACGCTATTTCGCAAGAGCCCGTCTGGCATGCTGGTGCTGACATCCACCTATCTGGGCATCATGTTTTTTCTGGCCGTACTGATACCGTTCGCCGGTGCGGTGCTGGTACTTATTCTCAACCCGGGGATCAATGCAGGCCTGATGACTGGCTGCCGCATGATAGACCGTGGGCTGCCTGTCACGCCCTCGGTGGTTTTCTCGCCCTTTTTCGAAGAAAACCGGCGACTGGCCAAACCATTCCTGCGACTGGGCGTTTGGTACGCCATCTGCGGCATCGGCGTGAGCATGCTCACCTCTCTGTTTGGCACCATTGATGCGGCACAACTGATGCAGGCAGGTGTGGAGTCAGCTGATGCAGCGGCACAGGCACTTAACCTGCTGGCCATCACCAGCGTGCTCTACACGCCCGTCATGATGCTGTTCTGGTATGCACCCGCCCTGGTACTCTGGCATGACATCACACCTCAAAAAGCGCTGTTTTTCAGTCTGGTGACGGTATGGCGCAACCGCGGGGCGTTTCTGCTCTACGCCATGGGCTGGATGTTGTGGACAGTTGCGATCGTCGGTGCGTTCACCGTGATCATGTCAATGCTGCCGCTGCCGGCATTCCTCTCCGGCGCTATCAACTTTGTGATGCTGATGTCCGTATTCGCCGTCACGCTCAGTACGTTCTACCCCAGCTATATCGACGTGTTCGAAGGGCACGCTGCAGATATCGAAGCAAATTGAATCGCCGGGAGGCGGCTCTGCCGCCCCCGCTTTCAGCCAATCTGCAGCTTGGCCAGACTGACTACCAGCCACTTCATGCCATTGCGCCCGAAATTCACCTGTATGCGCAAATCTTCGCCCTGGCCTTCATAACTGACCACCACACCATTGCCAAAGCGCGCATGCGTGACCGACTGCCCTATGGGATACGGCCAGTCTGATTTGGGAATATTGCCTTTGGACCCATACCCGCCTGCGCCACGTGACACTCCACCGCCGTGCGCGTTGTTGCTGCCACCACTGTTGGCATACCGGTTGTTGCCGTACGAATTTCCAGACGCAAAACCACCCGCCCCGCCAGCACCCACGCCGCTCCACGCGGCGTTGTAAGTCGATGGACGTGGAGGCGCAAGCCAACGCACCGAGTCCTCCGGCAATTCGTCGAGAAAGCGCGAACGCAGGCAGTACCGTGTCTGACCGTTGAGCATGCGCTGCTGCGCGAAACTGAGGTATAAACGTTCCCGCGCACGGGTCATGGCCACGTACATCAGGCGCCGCTCTTCTTCCACACCTTCAACGCTGGATCCGTCCGCACCCAGCGCACTGGCACCGATGCTGTTCTCGTGAGGGAACAAACCCTCTTCCAAGCCGGTAACAAACACGGCCTTGAACTCCAAACCCTTGGAGGCGTGTACGGTCATCAATTGCACGGCATCCCGCCCCTGCTGCGCCTGGTTGTCACCTGCTTCCAGCGATGCATGCGACAGAAAGCCAGCCAGCGGCGTCAGAATCTGAGCCTGCGCATCCTGCTCGGGCACCTCGGTGGCGGGAATTTCAATCCCATACCCTTCCTGCGTCACAAAAGCGGCAGCAGCGTTGACCAGTTCACGCAGGTTTTCCAGACGATCTTCGCCTTCCCGCTCGGTCTGGTAATGCGCCATCAAGCCGGATGCTTCGTTGGACTTTGCAACCACCTCAGGCAGCGACAACCCCCGCGCCTCAAAACGGATGCGTTCAATCAACTGCACAAACGCGGCAAGACTGGTACCGGCCTTGCCCGTGACATGCGGCACTGCGCGATACAGCGAACAGGCCCGCTGGCGCGCTGCGTCCTGCAGCACTTCCAGCGACCGGGCACCGATACCACGCGCCGGAAAATTGACCACCCGCATGAAAGACGTATCGTCGTCTGCATTTTCAACCAGACGCAGATAGGCCAGCGCATGCTTGATCTCAGCCCGCTCGAAAAATCGCAAACCGCCATAGACGCGATAGGGAATGCCAGCGCTGAAAAGCGCCTGCTCGATGACGCGCGACTGTGCGTTGGAACGGTACAGGATGGCGACATCTGCATTGGCCATGCCCTCACCGGTGAGCGACTGGATTTCCTGCAACAGCCACTGTGCTTCCGCCAGATCGGACGGCGCCTCTGACACCCGCAATGGTTCACCCTGCCCGGCGTCTGTCCAAAGATTTTTCCCCAGTCTCGCCTTGTTGTGGGCAATCAGATGGTTGGCTGCATTGAGCACATGCCCCACTGAGCGGTAATTCTGCTCCAGTTTGATGCGGTGACGGACAGCGAAGTCGCGTTCAAATTCGGCCATATTGGCCACGCGCGCACCCCGGAAAGCGTAGATGGATTGGTCGTCGTCGCCCACTGCAAACATGCAGCCTTGTGGGCCCGCCAGCATTTTCAGCCAAGCGTATTGCAGGGGGTT
>SXZD01000046.1 GCA_005788065.1 Burkholderiales bacterium | reverse complement strand
CTTCATGTTTGACGAAGAGTGACGGTCATGCAGCAATTTTATCAATATGATGACTGGCCGGGTTTGTCAGGCAAGATCATTTTTGCAGTGTTTCCTTAAGGGTTTTTTGCGAAGTGGCAAAGCATTTGAGCTTTGCCCGTGCAGCAGAAAATCTGCACATCACCCCGCCCGCAGTCACCATGCAGATCAAGGAACTGGAGGCCGGCATTGGTCTGCCGCTGTTCCACAGGCAGGGCCGGCAAGTGGCGCTGACCACCGTGGGTGAGTACTTGCTGGTGTATGCGCGCAAAATCCTCTCAACGCTGAAAGACGCAGAAGATGCGGTGGCGCGCCTGCAACATGCAGAGGTGGGACGCCTGAACATCGGCATGGTGAGCACGGCCAAATACTGGCTGCTCAAAATGATGGCCGATTTCAAAGACAAGCACGAAGCCGTGGACTTTCGCATCTCCATCGGCAACCGCGAACAATTGGTGGCACTGCTGGACAACAACGAGGTCGACATTGCCATCATGGGGCGCCCACCCAAAGACATGGAAGTGCGTGCAGAACCCTTTGCAGCCCATCCACACGTGTTTGTAGCCCGCCCAGGGCATCCGCTGAGCCGACGGGGTCAACTCACCGTGGAAGACCTCAGGCCGCTGGAATTGCTGGCGCGCGAAAATGGCTCCGGTACGCGTGCTGCGATGGAGAAATTTTTTGCCGATGCGCGCATCGATCCTCGCGTGAAAATGGAGTTTCCCAGCAACGAAACACTGAAGCAGGCGGTGATGGCGGGGCTCGGCATCGGCTTTGTATCGCTGCACACATTGGCCTCAGAACTGCAGCACCGCGAAATTGCGATTCTGGATATCCACACCACACCGGTGGTGCGCTCATGGAACATTGTGCACAAACGCTCGAAAATTCTGTCGCCGGCTGCAGAGGCGTTTCGCTACTACATTCTGGAACAGGGCGAAGCCCGACTGGCAGAGCAATTCGGGCATTTGCTGTACTGACGCACAACAGCCTGAGCCGCCCGCTCAATCATCAACGCAGCAAACCTCAACCGCCAACGTCAAGCGGGCAGCGTATCCAGCAATTCGTCCAAGGCATGCGCAATGTCGTTGCGCCCCGCCTGCACCGATACATCACGCAGAACGTTCAACGCAGCGCTTGCCCTGACTGGCGCATTCTCATCTCGCCGTGCCTCCTCTTGCATATCAAGTACCACCTGCCTGAACATCCGTGGCAGGGATTGATGCGGCGACCGGGTCAATGCCAACAATGCTTCACGGGCTGAATGGGGACTTGGAAACCCGACCGTGCCTGCGACACACCACTCCACCAGCATTCGTATCAGTGCGAGGCTGACAAGCTTTGCGCTGCGCAATTCTTTCACCAAGGCACGTACCAGTTGCTTGCGATCCTGCGGGCGCAAATGCTCAAAACAATTCTCAATATTTTTCGGCTTTTCGCATTCCAGCACCGCGCTTGCGAGGCGTCGCAATCGCTTGGCGGACCAGGGCGACGTCAACCGCGCAGAGTCAAATCCAAAACCCTCAAGCAAAGGGCTGAGGGCTTCCCGGGCGAAACTGGAGCGCGAAGAATGATACTCGTGACTGCAAAAACGTCTGACAAAATACGGAAACAAAGACAGACAAATGCGACCGTTTGCGGTGGACTTCAACAGATCTGCGCCGACAAAATACATGGCCACAAGCAAGTTGCTCTCCTGCGGATGACCGGGAAGGTTTGCAATAGGCGGGTTGACCCTCCCCCTCAGCCTTGAATGCCCATTGGGCGAAAACAAACCGGTGCGCTGCTTTCGACCATTCGGATTGACACCAATCTCCAGTAACCTTCCCATCAAGGTTTCGAGCTCCAAGTCTGTTGCAGGCCCCTGCGAACCCTTGATTGGCAAATGCATGCTGCAAAGCACATCAAACGCATTCATCAGATTGCCATCACTGTCACACTGCAGCGCATTCAAATCGACAATGCGAAGCCGATGCAACTCAAATAAGGCATGACGGCCTTGCTGACTGAACAGGGCAAGTCCCAACGGTCCATGTTCTGGCAAACCGACCATGTCCGCCAGCGCATCAAACGCCTGTTGCCGTTTGGCCGGTGACAATTTAGCTGCATCAATGCGCTGGCGCAGCAGCACCCA
Organism: Burkholderiales bacterium; assembly: GCA_005788065.1. Classification (GTDB taxonomy): domain Bacteria; phylum Pseudomonadota; class Gammaproteobacteria; order Burkholderiales; family Burkholderiaceae_B; genus SXZD01. The sequence goes on along the minus strand of SXZD01000046.1, from coordinate 15,289 downwards.
CACCGGTCCTCTGCCTTCGGCCCTGTTCTCAGGCTCGCGCATGGGAGCGAGTTCAATTTCGGTGCACACACGATGGCGGATTGTATTGAAGAACATCGGGACATCTTTTCGTTTCGACACCCTTGTGTGACCAGCCAACACAAAAAGTTCAATAAGGAATTAACCCGGAACCAACTCTAAAGCCGCTACCACTCAAATGTCATGCGTCCTTATGCCTGAGGAGTTCAAAATGCCCGTAACCCGTGAGCCAGCCGCCAGCACCCTGAGCCCTTGGAAAGCGTCCTACACACCGGACTTTTTCAGATTGCCGACTGCGGACCACCCCCGAAGCCCTCAAGCCATTGAAGCCAAACAACTGCTTGAGCGCGTCACACAACATCTGCTTGATCTGGCTGAACGGGATATCCCTCCCTCCAACACCGGTCCGATGAACTTTGCTACGCGCACCGGAGTCATGGCACTGCGTCACCCGGATGAATATCGGGAATGGGACAAAACCATCACGCGCATGCTCGACGATCTGCAACGCATCGGTCGGCCCGACCCGGCTGAAGCCGCACACTCCCGGGACGCACACGACATGAACGCCCTGCCTTATCCCGGGCTGCCGGTTTTACGTGAACGCATGCGACCCTTTCTACCTGACACGATGCAAGCGCAAGCGGGCTCCGAGTTTCCGTACGTCGATGACATGGTCTTGCATGGCGGCCGTCTGCTGTTTGAACTGCATCATCACTGGATGCAGATTGAGCAATTGCCGGCAGACCAATCAAGCGCGCAGCGGCGCGCGAATCTGCACCTGCTCATGCAGAAACTGTCGCTGGACCTGACGCTGGCCCAGTGCAACCCGGGCGTTCTGAACGCGCTCGAGGAAACCGTTAGGCAAGCCAATGCCCTCAATGGCGACATGCCGCTGCACGGACTGCTGCACACCCTATTCTTTCAAACCCTCAGCGACCTCACCATCCGCTTGTTCAACCCCAGCCAGCGAACATGGCTTCTTTCGCAACGCGAGAATGCGCAGCTCGGCAGTATTCCGTGGTTCAACGGCTTGCCCCCGGGTAACGAGACCCACGCCGTCAAAGCGCTGCTGTCCTCCATGAGTGAGGACCTGCCTGTGGCCGGGCAAAACTATGCTGACCCCTACGCCGCGCGAATCGGCCGTAATGACCAGGCCCATACAGCCTATCAAAAAATTCTGGCCCTGCGCGTCTGGCTGCAGGACGGGGTGCTCAACCCCTTTCAAATCATCACGGCTTTCTCCACCGAGTTGCTGGGTGATCTCGAGAAGGCCGTGCGCACCCTCAAAGCAAATACTGCGGGGACGGAAGAGACGCAGCAGCAACTGTATCGCCTGCTGTCAGAACGACTCAAATCCATTTCACTGAAAATCGGACTTGAGGTACCGCTGGGTACCATCGCACGACTCACGCACGACGGGGATCTGCGTCTGTGCGAAAGTCCCGTGCAAGCGATGTCCGAATTTCTGGCCGTCTATGCCAGCGAAATGAACTGGCTCAAGCCATGGTCCACATACCGAATGCGTATTTCCGATGATAGCGACGTCACTGTAGCCCTTTTTCATCACCATGCTGCCATCCGCTTCAATGGTCTGGATGAACATGCCGCTGCCCATGCAGAAAAAGTAGAACCGCTGATGCGCAGTTTATGCGCTTTGAAAGCACTGGAACTGGAGGACGGTCTGCTCCTGAAGTTACTAAGCCCCTCCTTCAGCGAGGCTGTAATGTACAAGCTCATCCATAGCTTATGGCTGATCCAGTCCAGCACCTTTGCAATCGAACCGCAATTGCTGCGCAGTTGCGTACCCGGGGTCGAACGCCTGGACTCTGCTGCCGGGGCAGCCTTCCATCATTGGGACTGGGACATCACCCTGCTGTGCACTCTGCTGCAAGCCCAACACAAGCCAGACAAGCTTGCACAGGCATGGACGCTGCTGACCCACGAGAAATGTCGACCCCTGCTGCATGAGCTTTTCCGGATGGACTGTCACTCGATGTGTTCAGCACTGTTGGATTGGAAGACCAGCGAAATACCCAGTAGGCAGTCGGTACTGGCCAACACAGAACGCATACTCAAGGCGGCCGGGCTGATCCCATCCGATTGGTCCTGCGTCCACCGCGTTGCCTATTTCAGCAACGGCACCATCGACTGGGTATCAACAAAGTCATCAATGAGCCAGGCACTGACCATCGCGATTGCCCAACAACTTCAATTACCCATCACAGAAAAGTTCAATCAGGGGGAATTGTTCCGCAACGCGCAGGATGCAAACAGCACAGCATTGATCGAGTTGAATGGCCATTTTTATGCAGACACGGATTTTCGCAACCCGGACTCTCTCTGGCTGAGCACGTTGACCGAGCACCTGCGCTCAGGGAACAACGCATTGATCAGCCGCAACCATTTCAATCGCGAAGAAAAAAACTGGCGTCAGGGCGTCGATTTTTTTGGCCATCTGCTCTTGTCAGGGCTGTTCAGTGATGCGGCAGGTAAAGTCGATCTGTGCATGAGCGTGTTTGCTGAAGAATTCAATACGCTGCTCCATGGCTCGCGCAATAGCGATGCGCATCGTCAACTGTGGCATGCGCTTTTATCGGATCACAACCACATGTTCTTCCGCCAGTTGTGTACCCAACATTTCATCAGTTACAAATCGACACACCCACCGCTGAGCATACCCACCCCCGGCAAGTCGCTGCTGATCTATTGCGCCAAGCACGGTGGCAAAAAGGCAGTGGAGTTTCTGTGCGAAGCCGGCTCACCGGTGAAGAATACAGGGCTGCTGCTGCCGCGAAAGCTGGCTGATATTCTGGCGCTTGCATTGGAAAAATCGCCGTTGCAGTTCACATCAGAAGAACGCACCGCGCTGATCGAAAGCTGGCGGCTGTCTTGCTGATGTGACGTGGAACCAATTTGCACGGAATGTCACTCAAGCAAGTGTTCAACTGCCTCCGACTTTCATCATGACAGGGTCATCCATCCCGGTATCCATCACATCTGCGCGAAACCAATCATTCGAATCAGGACCGCACAACCGGGCCAGCGAACTGTCACAAACTGACAGCACACCGGACGACGTGTCGCTCGATGAGATGCATCAAGGGCAAAGCACATCTTCTTTGCCGGGCCGACTGCGCCAATTGTTTTCATGCGTCACGGTCTGCATGCGTGAACAGCCGCAAAGGGTGCACACAAACACGCAGGCGGACCCGAGACGTCCTCAAGCGGTGGCGGCGCAAGCGCAGGCCACGCCGTCTGCACAAGCGCTCGGCACCTTGCTGCGGGACGATCAACAGTCCGTCCACAGTCCAGAGGGGCCAAGCGCCTCTGGCAGTCAACTGCGCTTGGGTGCGGTCCACGGTCGGCCTTCGGGGCAAACCCTTGCACAGTCCACCGCAGGGTCTACTGCGCAGACTGCGATTGGTACAGCCAACCCCCAGGCAACGCTGCATGCAAAAGAACGCGCCATGCTCAAATACGCAGCACGGGGCGACCTTATCAATCTGAGAATATCTTCAGAACTGTACCCGAACGAATTTGTTCATCTCAGGGACATCCACGGCAACACCCTATTGCACCTGGCCGCCGCCAGCGACAATGTCAACGCGGCGGTGTTCTGCCTGTTCAAACTGGGCCTCAAACTTGAAAGTCGCAATGATCAGGGGCGTACGCCTTTGCTGATGGCAGCAGCACATGGCCGGAACGAAACGGTCGACATGCTGCTGGACTGGGGTGCGGACATTCTGGCACACGACAAGAACCGCCAGAGCGTATTCATGTTGGCAGTTCTGCACTGCACGCCGGAGACCTACACCAAACTGGAGCGTAGGCTCGAGCAAATGCTCATGGCGCATTCAAGACAACCGCGCCAAGGCGTACGGCAAGCGGCGACGCCCCGCCACTGACAAGCTGCACCGGCTCAGGCTGTGACGGGCCAGACCGCCCGATGGCGGTCTGACTGGGGGCAGCTTACTGATTCCCGTCCAGCACAGTGAACGTCAAACCGGCATGCTCGGTCAGGCGCTTGATGAGCGCGTCGCCCATCAAACTGGCCGGCGTCCAGAAACCGCCCGGCTCGCCATCCACATCGCGGGCCAGGCACACCTCCGCCTCGCCCAGCATCTTGGCGGTTGAGCCATAGCCAGGGTCACGGTCGCCGGTCACCTTGACTTCCACATGCTCGCCGTCTGCCCCCACGCCATAGAAGCGCAAGTCGTAAAAGCCCTTTTCCTGCTCGGTGTGGCTCGGCCCTTCGCCCGGCTTGGGCACCACAAACTTTTCCAACAACATGCGCGACGGCGGAACCGCGGCGGCCGCGAAAAAGCCGCCCAAGGCTGCTGTCATGCCGGTGGCCATGACGCGCCCCTTGATGCCGTCACCGGTCATCATGGCTTCGTCATACGTGAAGTCCCGCCCGTATGACCAATGCATCAGGCCATTAGACCGGTGCACCACGCGGGTGTTGATGCCAGCCATCACAAAGGGGGCCAGCCATGACCTGGCTCGCTTGTCGTACTCAGGCACTTTCAACGACGGCTGGCGCGTGCCCGGGTTCTCGGGTGCAATCAGGAAAGGATTTCCCAATTTCTTGGCCAGCGACGGGTTGGCCATCACCTCTTTGGTGACGTTCATCATGCTGGCCACGGTTCCACCAGAAAACCCGCCACGGGCTTTGCGAACCCGCATGCGGATGTCTCGCGCTGGCTCATTGAAACGACGCGCCATTTCCTTCTGCAGGAAAAACACGCCCAGGTCGGACGGAATGGAATCGAAACCACAGCAATGCACAATGCGCGCACCGTTGCGACGGGCTGTTTCTTCGTGCGCAGTGATCATGCGGTCTACCCACTGGATTTCGCCAGTCAGGTCGCAATAATGGACACCCATATCGGCGCATATGCCCACCAGCTTGGAGCCATACAAGGCGTACGGGCCGACAGTGGACACCACCACGCGTGCATGGGCGCACATCTCGCGCAGGGCCGCTTCATCGTCGGCATCGGCCACCAGAGTGTCGATCTGACTGGAGCCGGAGCCCAGATCCGAGCGCACCTCATCAAGCTTGGTGCGCGAACGGCCCGCCATGGCCCACGACACTTCGCCTTTCAGACCGTGACGCTGCCACATATAGCCACACAGAATCTGCCCGACAAAACTGGTCGCGCCAAAAATCACCACATCGTATTTTTTATTGCTCACGTCGTCTCCTGACTTTTTTGTATGTATGCGTGCAATTTACAGCATAGGGGATGATTGTCTCATACTGCTAACATTTTAAGATTTGTTTACCTTGGCATAGCCATGGATATGCATTGGACTGCGGCCCTTCAGGGGCACCTCGCCAACCGCGCTGACGTCCGGTTGCGGGCCGATGCGCTGCATCACCACGTCGGACAGGATAACGGCATAGCCCGCATCCTTGGAGGCGCTTTCCAGCCGGGCTGCGGTATTCACCGTATCGCCGATGGCCGTATATTCGTGCCGGTCAGAAGATCCGATATGCCCCACCACCACGCGGCCACTGTGCAAGCCCACGCCGATGGCCAAAGTGGGTTCCAGCCGTTTGGCCCGCTCGTCATTGAGCAACTCGAGTTCGCGGATCATGGCCTTGGCCGCATCGAATGCATTGCGCTCGGGGCACTCAAGCCTGTTGGGGGCGCCGAAGAACGCCATCAGGCCGTCACCGATGAATTTGTCCACCGTTCCGCCGTGTTCATGGACGATGGGCGTCATGCGCGCAAAATACTCGTTCAGCATCCGCACCACCTCTTCGGCCTTGAGGTTTTCACTGAAGGAGGTAAAACCGCGAATGTCGGAGAACAGCACACACGCATGCACGTTTTGCCCCAACTTGCCGGTTTCAACTTGTCCATCCAGGATTTCTTTGAGAACAGCCGGACTGACATAACCACCGAACGCACCGGTCAGGCGCCGTCTTTCCAGAAACCCAAGCCACGCATCCCAACCGTTGCGCGACAGATAGGCTAGCACGGCTGTCGCCAGAATGGCCAATGGCGGCAGCCAAATCTGATGAGCCAGCAGCATCGGTAACGAAACCAGCACACCCGCCACAAACACCAGTAGCAAGACGGATTTGATACGGCTGGAGGCACCGAGCCAGAACAGCACGGTCAACAGCGACAGACCCAAGCTGAACGGAAAGGGAACAGGCCGCAGGAACTCATCGTTCAGCATGTTGCGCACAACATGCGCGTGCAACAGCACACCGGGAACGGCTGTGCGCCCGGGCATCCACGCAGCCAGAGGCACTGGCGACTCCAGCAGGTCTTCGTCGTCAAACGTGGTGCCCAGAAGAACAATGCGCCCTTCAAACTGCTTTTTCAGTGCCTCGGTGTCGCCCTTCTCCAGCCAATCCAATACCTGCCGGATCGGCACATACATCATGGCGCCATGGTTCTGGTAATTGATGAGTCCGTCCCATTTTTGTCGCTGCAGACCGGCGGCAGCATGCACCTGCGCACTCAAGGTCGCCTCATCGCCACCGGGCTGGAACCGTGCACCCGGATAATGCCGGATACGTCCGTCGGACTCGTAATGGAACAAGGCCGAGGCTTGTGACGCAAACGCATCCCCCTGCTGCGCCAGCACGGCGGCATAGTCGAGATTGATGTTGTAGAAAGTTTGCGTTCGCGGTTCCCACACCTTGGCCACAATCAGCGGGTAGTCCTGTATGGCCGCCATGAGGGACGCCAGCAACACGCGGTGGTAGTCTTGCCCCGGTTTGCGTACTGACGTGATGGCGTCAAAGCGCTTGGCAGGCAGCACCAGATCGACACCCACCGAGGCGGGTTGCGCCTGCCGCATGGCATTGAAAAATTCGGCCAGATAATGGTGTGACAGGGCCAACGGTTCGTCTACTTCGTCGAGAAACTCGTTGTCGATGCCCACCACCACAACCGGGTCCTCATCCCCGACTGACTGCGGCAGCGGCAACTGCCTGAAACGATAGCGTTGAAGGGCATCCAGTATCTGATGGTCGAGCAGTTCCACAGCATCGGAGAACTGCATGAACGCGCTGGCCAGCACCAGAAGGGTTGCCGGCAGCAGGTGGCCCCACTGTTGCCTGAGGGTCGCGATGAAAGCCATTATTGCGGCAATGGCAGCTTCATGGTTTTGAGGTCCGGACGATCTTTGAGAATGTCGTCCCACAGGGCCAGCGCTTCGTCAGTCACATTCATGCTGATGAGGTAACTCAGGTACAGCATGCGCTCTTCCACCGGTGCGTTTGCAACCGGCGCCAGCGCGCGGATTTCCTTGACCTGTGCCGGTTCAGCCACCGTGAAATTGGCGGCAACGGGCATGGACTCCTGCGCACTGCCCGGCGCTGCCGACACGCTCCAGAGATAGGTGCCCGGTGGCAGGTTGGACGGAGCCGCCAGGCTGTTGGTTCCGGAGTCAACCAACTGGCTGAAGACAGGCGTGGAGTCACTGCGACGCAATTCCACCATCACGGCCATGGGTTCAAGCGTGCGCCAGCGAAACAAGGGAGAACCGGACAACTGGAGCGACTGGTTGCGCGGACTGGCCACCTCGATCATGGGCTTGATGGCGCGCATCTTGGTGGCCCCCTTGAGCATGCGCGAACCCGATTGCGCAGCCACCATCTGGTTGCTCATGGACTTGGCCACCGGCTCGGACCCCGACAGGGTCTGAACACTGTCGGCCTTGATCTTCAACTCTGCCGGACCGCTGGCCGCAAACACCTTGCGCTCCTTGTACAGCGAAAACGAGACTTTCGAACCCGCTTCAAGCTTGAGCACATCGTCTTCGTTCAGATAGGACAACATCTGTAAGGGACGCGTGACAATGCCGGCCACCTGCTGCGCCTTGCCCCCCTGAACATCAAGCACCATACCGATAGGCTCAGCAGCCGATGCGGGCATGCAGACAAACTGAATCAGCAAGACCATCATGAGCATCATGAAATGCGTCAGTACATGGCTCAGACGGTGAGCCTTTGTTGTGAGCGCACCGTGGACTGCCCTGCAAGCATCGGAAACGGCTGTCTCATACCCACGCATTGCAACGTTCATCACTCGTGTTTCTCCGTAAAAGACTGTCATTTGTAAGAGCGTACTTCAAACAGGAATTCGCCGCCGGGCTGATGGTTGGCAGACACCACGCCACCATACTGCGGCTGCTGGGCCGCGTCCTGCACCACACCGTTTCTGACCACTTCAAACACGCTGACGGCCGGCCCGACATTTTTAACATCCTTCAGCGCATTCATGAAGTTGTAGGCAAAAATGGAATGACCGTTTTTACCTTCATCCGCGACCGGTTCTTCACCGCCCGAAGACAGCACCGTGACCGAACGTTTACCCAGAACACGCGAGGGGTCGATCTGTGATGCACTGCCTGACCCGGTCAGCACCTCTTTTGCAAGAGAACCGGAATAGCAGGAATCAGACACCAGCAACACCTGCTTGGCCGGAATATTGCCAAGCAGACGGGTAATGTCCCGGTTGGAAATCCAGTTGGCCGGCGATGAGGCTTTGCCATCGGCCGGAATCCAATAGCCTGCCCCGGTTTTTTCATTGAGGTAGCCATGCCCGGCGTAGTACACGGTCACACTGTCATTTGGACCGACCTCACGGGCCAACTGATTGAGTGTTGTGACAATATCGGCACGCGTCGCATTGGGAACAGGCCTGACCGTATAACCGAACTGATCCTGCAATTGGGCACCGACCGCCTGTGCATCCGGCAGCGCCGTATCCAGCGATGGCACGTCGGGGTCTGCATAGTCGTTGACCCCGATCATCACAGCCACCTTACGCTCGATCTGCGGCAGGAAAGCCACCGTGGGTTTGACATCGACCGCAGGCAACTTCACGGAAGGAGAAGCAGTCGGCACACACACCACGGCATTGCCTCCGCAAGCCGGCAAATCCACTGCATCCGGCTTGTTGTCCAACAGGTTGAGTGCTTCGCGGAAAGCCTCTGCTTTCAACTCCTGCCGCAGCGCCAAGGCCTGGTCCATCGCATTTTTCCCCATGCGCGAAGATGCCATCATGCCAAACATGGTCATCATTTCTGCGCGACGCTCATCAACGCGGCGGCTCTCGGCCACTTTCAACTCGCCGACGGCTTTTTCAAGATCCGATTTTTTCTGGTCAAGGGCGGCACGGCGTTGTTGCAGCTCCGCTTTGACCTGTTCAACCTTGTCTTTGGCATCAACCAGTCTGCGCTGGGCGGCATCCGGCGTCTTCGCCTGCTTGAGGTCTGCCTGTGCTGCCCGCACTTCGGCCTGCGCTTTAAGCTCCGCCGCTGCTGCCTTTTTCACCTCAGCCACTGCCCCACGCGCATCGGACTCAAGCGCCTTGGCGTTTGCACGCTGCTCGGTCACGGCGCGACCGCCAGCCGAGCGCAGGTCGCGGGCTTGTGCCATCAGTGCTTTGCTGTCAGCCCGCAGCTCTTTGCTCTCCGCTTCAACACGACGGGCTTCAATTTCAGTTTTTCTGGCTTCCGCCTGAGCCCGTTTCACCTCGAGTTCCGCCTGCTTGACCTCCGCCTTGATCTGCTTGGCAACCGCTTCCTCACGCTTGGCCGTCAAGCGACGGCTTGCTGCCGCTTTCTCCTCCGGCGTGCGCGCATTGCGCACCTCAGCCTCCGCTTTCTTCACGTCTGCCTCAGCTTTGCGGACCTCTTCGCGAACAACGCGTACCTCGGCCTCTGCCTTGCGAACCTGCGTTTCTACCTGTCGAACCTGTAGCTCTTCGCGCTGCGCAGATTCCCGCATGCTGCGGGCTTCCGCGCGAGTGGCATCAGCCTCTTTTTTCAACTCCTGCGCAGCCGCACTGGGTGCGCGGCGAACACCCACATCAACCGGTACGCTGGAGGGAACCAATGCAAGCGAAACGGGCTCGGATTTGGGCGATGCTGTCGACCCTGCAGTCGGGGTAGAAGGCGCCGCTTTGGCAACCGACGCAACCGCACTCATATCGTTCAGTGTGGCGATGCGGGTTTCGCCCGACACCGTCAGATTGGCTGCGATGGTCAGCGGAGCAGAGACGGTTGGCGTGTTCAGCGCGGCAGCGACGCTCTGCACTGTCAAACCATTGCCGGCCGCGCTGTTCGATCCACCGCCGTTTACATTTGAGGAGTTGTCAGGGCCTGCGCACAAGGCCGGATTCAGCACACACAGGTCATTGACGTACTTCATTTGCTCGGCAACAGCCACCACGTTGGAATCCCGGGATCCATCGCCGGTGTTCGTTCCGCCGTTGTTCGTTTCACCATTGGTGGGGTCGGTCGTACCTCCGCCTGAACCCGGATTGGTCGTACCGCCTGTACCGCCGCCGGTGCTGTCCGGATTGGCAGAGGCAAGGAAGTTCGAGGCTGCGAAGCGCTCGCTGGCGCGGGTCGTGCAGGCAGCGTTCTCCCCGCAGACCAGTGCCAAGAATTGGGGCTGGTCCAAAGCAGTACCCGACAAGCCCCCCAGATTGTCGCCTTCGCCTGCAGCCCCGTTGTTGCTGGCAATGACCCACCCCTTGGACCGCCCGGAGGTGACAAACACATTCGGACCAGCCTGATTGTCGATCGTCGCATTGGCACCCAATTCCACCAGAATGCCACTGCTGATTTGCGTGCGTTGGGCCGGGCCAAACAGATTCGTATCGGGCAACAGCGTGCTAGCGTTCACGCCCCTTGCGGTTACACTGGCCGAAGTACCGAAGGTCAGAGCAGCAGGACTGGGCAACTGAACAAAACTGAGCGCGCCGCCCGAATCGGACTCATGCTGGGCGTTGATGGAAAGGAGGATGGAATCGGCTGTCAGGCTGCTGTTGAGGAGAATACCGGCAGGCTGCGTTGACGGCAGCGCACTCGAACTTCCAGAAAAACGGCTTGCGTCGATGACGGTCGATGAACTGACCGGTGCGTCGATGATGAGCGCATTTCCCGCCTCCAGCACCATGGCGCCATGCGGATTGTCAAGCGCCGCCTGCACATAAAGGTCGCGGTCAGCGGCCAGTGCCAGGTCGCCGGCGGAATGCGTGACCGAAGCAATAACTTTCAGGTCACGACTGGAACGCACGCCGGTGACGGCGGCCGGTGAACTCACGGCACCAGCAATCTCGACATCGACTCCGGAAGAAGAAGGACTACTTTCGGTTAAAGGTGAAAAACCGAATGCGGTGAGATAAAACGCATCCATCGAACCCGCAACGAACCGTCCCAGATTACCGCTCAAACAATCGACAGTCGCGGTTACGGTGCAGTTCGCATCGCCGATACGGACAGTTTGTACGCTGCTGCCGCCGTAGTTGTAGCTGATGGACGTCCGTCTGACGTCAAGACTCAGCGGCGAGCCCGTCAACGCGGCATTGGACGGAGTCGTCAGGAAAAAGTTGTCTGCCTTGATCTGCAAGCCGTCATTGCGGATCGTGGGCACAAGGGTACTGGAGGTGATTTGTTCGGTCGACGGATCGGTGCTCACCATGGTTTGCGGAAAGACCGACATGAACAATGATGTGTAGTTGGGCGATACGGACGTTGCAGCCTGACGGCTGAAACTGATGCGCGACCCTGCGGCAAACTCGTAGTTCGCCGACGACATGCTCATGGAGACGAGGTCCGAACTGCCGAAAATTCCGGCACCGCTACCGAATATGATGCGGTTGCCGGGGCCGAGATCCGAGAACGTCGAATTACCGAAAGTAAAGATGCCGAGATCTGAACCGGTTGGCTGTACGCCGGGTATGCGACCGCCACCCACGTTGGTCAGACTACCGTTGAGATAGAAAATGGACGCACTGAATGAGATACCTCCCGTGCTGATGGACGGCAGCGACCACATTCCGCCTGCCGGCAGAACGGAGATCAGTTCACCGGCCGTGATGCTGATGCCCGAGGTGCCAGCGGAACTGTTCACATCAGCGATGGACACAAAGGAACTGGCTGGCGTCTGGTTATTGATGCCGGTACCCGTGCCGCTGCCATCAAAGGTAGATGCATTGTTGAAAGGCGAACTGCCGGACGTGCATTCGCTGATGTCAGCCGCATAGATGCACAAGCGCAGTGGGTCGATAAGCCACGTACCGGCACGTCCGTTGGCCGCAGAGGTGTCAACGCGACCACCGAGACGGATAGTGGCACCGGAGGTTTCAACAAAACCGCCATTGCCCGACAACGCACCGCCGCGCGCGGCAAGCCTTCCTTTGAAATCGGTCAGGCCGGTGGAGTAGACAATTACACGACCGCCATCGCCATTTTGAAGTGCATCAGCCCTCGCTTCAGAACCCGCTGCAACGGTGACTGCTCTGGCATTGCTGATACTGGCATCCTGCCCTTGCTGACCGCCACCGATCAGGATCGTACCCCCGCCGGCTTGACCGGATGCATCAATCTGCGCGCCTGCCGCAATGTTGACGGCGTCGCCGGTGATACGGACTTCTCCGCCCTTGCCGATGCTGTTGACAGCCTCTGTGCGACCCGTGAGCGAGACTGTTTCAGTGGCTTTCAAGACAATACGCCCGCTGGCATCAACACTGGCTGAATTAGCGCTGAGCACACCCTGCTGTTCAATGAGCGCACCGAACATGTCGATACGACCGCCTGCCGCATTCACGGTACCGATGTTCACGGCACGATTGCCGCTGGCGCTGATGCTGACTTTCAACTCGGGCCCGGCAGTGTCCACCAACTCGACTTGATTGCCTGCCGCCAGCAGAACCTGCCCGCTGGGGGTCGTGATGATGCCTTCGTTGCGCACATCCCTGCCCACCAGATATACACGCCCACCCAGCGGCGTGGAGATATGACCTTGATTGAAAATACTGCCGTTTACAAGCGAATTGCCCTGGAAGCGTAAACGCTGAGCCAGAAAATCGGCATCGCTCAGATTCAGTGTGGAGGCAACGAGTTTGTTCACATCCACAAATGCATTGGGGCCGAACAGAATGCCGTTGGGGTTGATCAGATACACCTGACCGTTTGACAGCAGTTGTCCGTGAATCTGACTGGGGTCTGCCCCCACCACACGATTGAGCACGCTGGACTGGGCTGACTGCTGGATGAAGCGTGTGGTCTGCCCCGCATCAATATTGAACTGCTGCCAGTTGATGATGGCGCCGGGCGAGTTGGTGATGTTCAGGGTGTTGCCGCTGGTCTGCATCTGGACAGAGCCTGACACCACCTGCGCACCGGTTGGATTGGCGTAAACAGGCGCGCTGCTGTTGAAACAGGCTGCGATGGCAAAAGCAGTCAGGGTGGGGGTGAAGTGTTTCATGATTTTCCTGCTCTCGCACTCTCAGAATTGCCAGTTGATGCCAAAATGCCCGAACACGTCGCCTTTGCTGCGGCTGTTATTGGCACCGGTCACACCCGCAAAATCATCCAGCGCAACACCCAGGTCAAACCTCAGGGACACATCCTTGCCCCAGTTGGCGCGCAGACCTGTGCCGGCAGATGACAGTTTGTTGCGCTGTTCAAGTGCATTGGCAGGCCGGGTAAAACTCACCTGACCATAATCGACAAACAGCAAAGCTCTGGCAGACAGTTTCTCACTGACCTGCTGACCGAATTTGGGTGAATAGAGCTCTGTGTTTGCCGTATACCCTGAGTCACCCGTCATACTTCGCTCGGAAAACCCCCTAACGGTAAACGCGCCACCCACGCCGAACTGCTCACTGGCAATCAGACGATCACTGCTATGCTGTCCGTTGAGCGCGAAGCGGAATTGGGTGTCGGCTGGCATCGGGACGGTGAGCTTGGCTCCGGCCCGCAACGCAGACCAGTTGCGGTCTGCATTGAGTCGCGCAAGCGCATATTCCTCGGCACTGCCATGGCTGCCACCTCCGATATTGCTGACCCAGGCGAAATTGCCACCCGCCTGCCATCCGGGCGTTGCCATGCTGGCCACGTAGGCCAGGCTGAAAGGCTGCGCTGTGACGGTGCCGCAGGTACCCGCGTTGATACCGGCACAAGTATTGTCGAAGTCCTTGTAATCGATACCGTAAATGACGCGGTGGCGATATTCGCCCCGGCTTGCGAGCGACTGGTTAAGGCGCAGTCCCAACAGGGAACCGCGACCGTTGAAGACGGTACTTCCAAAGCCCACATTGCTGGTGCTGTTGGAGTCGGAATAGGAGGCGATGGTGTCCAGAGACAGACCGGTTCCGTAGAACGGAATGCGATAACCCCCGGATATCTGGAATCCGCGCGACGGTTGGTCGGAAGTCCCCACCTGAACCGTGACCATGTGATCGCGATTGAACAGGTTGGCATTCTGGTAACCGAAATTGACGCGGCGTTTACCGCTGGCTGCATTGCCCAGATTGTCCAGCGAGGCTGTGAATTTTTCCGGACGGTCTTCTTGTACCTGCACCACTGCATCGATGTTGCCGACTTTTTCTGCCGCCTGAAAATTCACGGCCACCTGCTTGGCCGGGCTTTCGTTGGCAGCGGCAATCTCAGCGACGATGCGCGAGGTGTTTGGCTTTCTGCCCTCTTTGAGCTGGGGCAGGCTGTTGCGGATATTGGCGGTATCAAATTGCTGGTTGCCCTTGACCGTAACGGATTCAAGCTCGCCTTCAATGACCTTCAGGATGATGCGGCCGGTTGTTGTTTCCTGTGGCGGCGGAAACACACGGACCACCGGATAACCGCTGGACTCGTAGGCCTTGCGCAGCGCCTCTGCAGCCGCGTTGATGTCATCGATGGTACGACTGCTGCCGGTGAAGGGCTTGACGATGGCCTGCACGCGATCCGGCTTGATCAGCGTGCTGCCCTCCACCGCAAACTCATTGATGTGAAAACCGGCACTTTGTGCGAGGGTCATCGGAATATGGCCAAGACCCGAACAGACCAGTAAGACCGACAGAAGACGATGCGTGACGCGTTGAAATGCGCTCATTGAGGATCCCGGTTAAAAGAACAGTGTGCCTCTCTGTTGGGCGGGTCGCGCAGTCATGTGCACCCAAGGGGCGGACGCAAGTTCGTGCCTGCACCTCTGCCGCTAACCACGGACAGTACCACTGTGGACGGCATGGTCAATTTCAAAAGATTGCAGGTCAAACAGAATCACTCTACAGAGTGATGGGTTGACAGTTCATGTGGATGTGCAGGTCAGGAAAGTCGCCTTCGCTGAGCCTGTCTGGACGAATACTCCGCATAAAACTCACGGACAACAAAACCGACAGACAACAAAAAAGCCGTGGTCTTGTGAACCACGGCTTTTTACTGGAACTGGACCGGTAAGGTCTGAAATTTGGTCGGGGTGGCGGGATTCGAACTCGCGACCCCT
>SXZD01000045.1 GCA_005788065.1 Burkholderiales bacterium | reverse complement strand
GTCGGGGAATCGCCCTGCCCTCCAAACTCACCGTACTCACCAGCCTTTCGGCTAACTTTCCAGCTCGTTTTGCGTCGCGTTTTTTGTTTCGCGTTCAGCAGAGAAGCGAGATTATGCACACCCTTTTTTTCGATGTCAAACTGTCGGGGAAGAACAAACCCTAAAAACCGCCCCAAAAACCGGAAAAACACCCAAAAATGGATGCAATCAAGCTACTGAGAAGCCAGGGATTTGGCAGCCGAGGCGCTGTTAAGTACCTGATTGAAAATGACCTCGTGTTCATTAACGAAGAATTATTAACCGACTGCAAAAAAAATTTTGAAAAACCTTGGGGACTGCAACTCCGGGTGGACGATGAGACCCTGACCACGCGCGAATTCGTCTATTTGGTGCTGCACAAACCCGCAGACCATGAGACATCCCACCGCCCGCAGCATCACGCCAGCGTTTTTGATCTGCTGCCACCCCGTTTGATTGAACGGGGCGTGCAAGCGGTGGGACGCCTGGATGCAGATACGACGGGACTGCTTCTGTTCAGCGACGACGGACAGTTCATCCATCGCGTCTCTTCCGGCAAACGCAAATGCGTCAAGCAATACCGGATCGCGCTGCGCCACCCCACCAACGAGGCGTTTTTGCAGGCCCTGCTCGACGGGGTGCTGCTGCATGATGACAACGAGACCGTTCGCGCTTTATCTGCCACCACAACAGACGCAGAGGGAAAACAGGATCCCCACGTGCTCTATATGGAGATTGACAGCGGCAAGTACCATCAGGTCAAACGCATGGTCGCCGCAGCCGGCAACCGGGTGGACGCCCTGCACAGAACAGCCATCGGTCAGTTCAAGCTGCCTGACGATCTGCAATCCGGGCAATGGCGCGAACTGACGCCAGCCGAAGTGCTTGCTTGTCAGGGCAATTGAATCTGCCGGAACCCCTAAGCAGAGCCAGCAGAGGATACCCGTCAAAAAACAAGGAACTAGGGGTCTGTGTGCTATGATTTCGGGTTTACCGCTATAAACACCCAATCCGAGAGGAAAGCATGAAGACTGCCCAGGAACTGCGCGCCGGCAACGTGATCATGGTCGGCAAGGAGCCCATGGTCATCCAGAAAACCGAGTACAACAAGTCCGGCCGCAACGCCGCTGTTGTCAAAATCAAGATGAAGGGTCTGCTCACGGGCGCCGGCACTGAAACGGTTTACAAGGCCGACGAAAAATTTGAAGTACTGGTGCTCGACCGCAAGGAAGTCACCTACTCTTATTTCGGCGACCCCATGTATGTCTTCATGGATTCGGACTACAACCAGTACGAAGTTGAATCCGAAATGATGGGCGACGCGCTGAATTACCTGATCGACGGCATGGAATGCGAAGTGGTGTTCTATGACGGCAAGGCGCTGTCCGTTGAACTGCCCAACAGTGTGGTGCGCGAAGTGGCCTACACCGAACCTGCCGTCCGTGGCGACACATCCGGCAAGGTCATGAAGCCCGCCCGTATCGTGCCGACCAACTTCGAAATCCCGGTACCCGCTTTCGTTGAAATCGGCGACAAGATTGAAATCGATACCCGTACGCACGAATACCGCAACCGCGTGAAGTAAGCCGACGGGCCACTTCACACGCCTTGTGTGTAGCACCATCGGCAAAACGGACTTTCACTCCGACACACCCGCGTCCACGGCGGCACATCATGCGTAAACTCACCTTGTTGTGCCGCATCGTCGACAACCTCGGCGACGCGGGTGTTGCCTTGCGATTGGCCAGATACTGGTTGCATCGCCATCCCGACGATCACGTTTCCATCTGCACAGACGAGATAGCGCCCTTCCAGCGAATGCTGGGGCTGCCCTGTTCAGCATCGCCCTCAAGCGTTAACACCGAAGCAAAGACGCTCGAAGTCAATGCAGGTGACGCACCCGCTAACCGCCTCACGCTGCATCAAACCCTCGACCCTCCTGCCGATTTTGATTGGGGTGGCGTCATCATCGAGATGTTTGGCACCCCCCTACCCGCACACTGGAAACAGCGACTGGCCGTCTGTAATCGGCATCCCGTCTGGGTCAATCTGGAATACCTGAGCGCAGAGCGCTGGATTGAAGATTGCCATGGCCTGTGGTCGACAGACCCGGCCACCGGTTGGAAGCAGTTGTTTTTCTTTCCAGGTTTCACAGCAAAAACCGGTGGTCTTCTGGGTGAAGAACCCATGCGTGCATCGCCGACCATCCCGGACACACCAACAACGCAAGCACGCAATACGCTCAAACCAGCTGAACTGCGCGCATTCGTATTCGCCTATTCGCTGACCCCACTGTTACCGTGGCTGAGCGAAGCGCATGAAGACGGATATCCACCCCACGCGCTGTCCTTTCATGTCGCGTCGGCCAGTCATAACGCGAGTTTGTGCGAGATACACCCCAATCTGCTGCATCGAGTTGATTTTGTACCCCAGAGAGATTTCGACAGCCTGCTCAAGCGCTTTGACCTGCTGTTTGTTCGGGGTGAAGACTCGTTTGTGCGGGCACAGTTGGCAGGCCTGCCATTTGTCTGGCAGATTTATCCGACAGAAGATGGCGCTCACTGGACAAAACTTGATGCGTTTTTTTCGCTGTATGCGCAAGGACTTGAAGAGCCGGTAAGGCGCAATCTCAAAGCCCTGTGGTGGTACTGGAACGGCGCAAAGTCTGATGCCGACAGCGCAATCGACATTCTGCATGCGGTGCTGTCAGACATGGGTGCGCTGCGCACCCATGCCCGACGGTGGAGAGAAGCGTTAAGTTTGCAATGCCGGTTGATTGAGCGACTGGAACAGGCAATTGCGGCAAAAACATGAGCAAGAAAGAGATCAGACTTACCTGAGGCGCCTCAAGTGCAAACCCTTGAGATACTCTCCCTCCGGAAACTGCAGCAACACGGGGTGATCCTCGCCTGCGCCCAAAGTTCCCATGACGTGCAAAGGCACATCTGCATCTGCTGCAGCCCCTGCGATGACTTTGCGGAACAGGTCAACTGAAATTGCGCCAGAGCATGAAAACGTCAGCAAATCACCGCCGGGTTTGAGCAACTGCATCGCCAGCAGATTGATATCTTTGTAGGCGCGGCAGGCGCGCTCAACGCTGGCGGAGTTGGGGGCGAACTTCGGTGGATCGAGCACAATGACATCGAAGCGCTGATCCTCGGCGCGACACTGGCGCAGGTATTTGAACACATCCGCCGCCTCCCATTTTGCACACGCCAGATCAACACCGTTCAAGGCCGCATTGCGTTGCGCCAAGTGCAATGCAGGTTCGCTGGAGTCGACCGAGATCACCTCACTGGCGCCCGCTTTGAGCGAAGCCAGCGAAAAACCACCCGTATATGAAAAACAGTTGAGCACCCGCCCCCGTGCAAGCTTGCCCAGCAAATGACGGTTATCGCGTTGGTCGACATAAAAACCGGTTTTGTGACCCGCAGCGATGTCCACACTGTAATGAATCTGGTTTTCAATAATGGCCACAGATGCGGCCTGCGTGGCAAGCTGTCGAGCCTTTTCGGTCAGAGGACCGGTGCGCGGCTCCAGACCTTCGAGCGAAACCGAGTCGCTGTCGCTGCGCTCATAAACCAGATCGCAGCCTGTGTGATCGACCAACTCGGCCAGCAACAGGTCTCGCATGGCATGCGCACCGGCGCTGTTGAACTGCACCACAAGCCAATCGCCATAGCGGTCGCAGATAACACCGGGCAAACCATCCGCCTCCCCATGAATCAAACGGATGGCAGTACTGCGCAGGGCCACAGTCTCGCGTCGGTTGATGGCCTCATGAATACGGCGTCCGATGAGGGCGGCGTCCACTTTGGTGTCTTCATCAAAAGACCAGACACGGGCACGGATCTGTGAAGCCGGCGCAAACGCAGCCCATGCCAGAAAAACGCCAACGTCTGAACGCACGGCCACAACTTCACCCAGCCCTGGCTTGCCGCGCACCTGTCCGATGGCCCCGGAAAACACCCACGGATGCCTGCGTAACAAGGACCGGTCTTTACCGGGTTTCAACCAGATTTCTGAAGGTTTGCTCATGATGGAATCGTTTGAAAAAAGCGGAAATCAGGAAACCTCCGCGAAGATGAAATGTGAAGCCGGGGTACTTAGGGAAACCAAGGCAACGGCCGGAGAAACAATGTGAAAGAGCGAATCTACGATGGTTTGCTTCTGGCCCGGGGATGCGCCTTGTCATACACGGCACTCAGGTGCTGGAAATCCAGAGAAGTGTAGACCTGTGTGGATGCGATGGAGGCATGCCCCATCAGTTCCTGCACAGCCCGCAAATCGCCGCTGGACTGTAACACATGCGATGCAAATGAGTGGCGCAGCATGTGGGGATGCACATGCCGGTCCAAACCCGACTGTTGCGCCAGCAAAGCAAGCAGGCGCTGTGCCGAACGCACCGACAGTCGCAGGCCGCGACGATTGACAAAAACGGGACGTTCCTCGCTACCGGACACGCAGTCAAACGGCTGCGCCATGAAAGCCTTCAAGGCCTGCAAAGCCTGCGACCCAAGCGGAACCACACGCGGCTTCGCGCCCTTGCCCATGACATGCAACTCGCCGGCTGCCTCATCGAGCCAGCCGCCCATCAAACGGACGCCTTTGGAGCGCTGCTGCCATGCATGCTCGGAACGGTCCAGACCGAGCGCCTCGGAAATGCGAAGGCCACTGCCATACAACAGTTCGGCCAGCACTCTGGCCTGTGCCAGATCGGAAACAGAGCTGGGCGAGTCGACGTCAGGTACCTCCGACGCATCGGCTGCATGCGATGCTGAATCCGCCGATTCCACGTCTAGCTGCAATATCTGCAGCGCCTCATCGGGCGACAAGGCCTTGGGCAAGCGCCGCGCCTTGCGCGGCGTGCGCACACCCTGCATGACATCCGTTGTCAGCACGCCGGCCTCTTCGAGATACCGAAAGAAACCACGAAAGCTCGATGCCAGGCGTGCGAGACTGGCTGGAGACAGACCGGAGGCACGCGCACGGGAAAGCGTCATGCGAATGTGGTCTGCCGTCATGGATTTCCAGTCGGGCGCAACATCAGTCCCGGAATGCATGACTGACGTCTCATGGTGATCGCGCGACTTGCCTGCGGTGACGGGGTGCTGCGTTGTCAACGCACGCTCAAGCCACTGCAAATCGCGCTGCACCGCCTTCAGGGTATTGTCCGAATAGCGATGCTGCTGTTGCAGCCAGTTCAGATAGTCGCGTGTCGCACTCACACCAGCAGACGCGAGAGGCTGGCACTGGCAATTTCGGAAATGCTGACCAGAAAATCAACACCCGCATCCGGACTGAAACGACCGGGATCGGGTGAACCCAACACCAGCAAACCCAGCGCCGTGGGTGCAAAGCCGATGCGTATCGGAATGAGTGCAACCGAAGCCGCATGCGAGGGCCTGCCCTTTAGCCACACATCCAGTGCTACCCCTGCGGATGGTCCACAGTACGGCATTTTCATGGCGTCAATCTGCTTGCGCGATGCATCGTCTGCATCCAGCACATAGCTTTCGTGCACGCTGCTGTTACCCGTCGGCCAGAGCCTCAGGCACACCAGCGGTATGGCAAACAGACGCGCCAACTCTTCTTCGATGATGGCCGGAATGGCGGACGCATTTTTCTCTTTCAGCAAGGCTCGCTGCCATGACTGCAATTTCTGGATGATGGCCTGATTCTCGGTGGCGGCGCGCCCCATCTCGACGATTCGCGACTCCAGCGCTTTCAATTTCTCGCGCAAGACCTGCAACTGACGCTCATGCAGTGACAGCGCTTTGCCGGTGGCCGGGTCCGGTAATTTGAGCCCCGCCAGCAACCCCGGATAGTGCAGAAAAAAATCGGGCGCCTCTTTCAGGAACTGCACCACGCTTTCGTCATCGATGTTCATGCCTTCCACTCCCCCTCAAACACGGTCTGCGCCGGTCCAGTCATCAGCACGGATGCGTCTCCACCGGCCCATGCCAGTGTGAGCAAGCCGCCGCGCTTGCGTATATGCACCTCAGAATCAAACAGCCCCCTGCGCATGCCCGTAACGGCTGCGGCGCACGCTCCGGTACCACATGCCAGTGTTTCGCCTGCGCCACGCTCCCACACGCGCAATCCGGCCTGATCGCGCTCCATGACCTGCAGGAAACCGACGTTGACCTTGCGCGCGAAGCGGGGATGCACCTCAAGCCATCGACCCAAAGTTTGCACCGGCGCCACCGCCAGCCGCTCGACAACGATGACTGCGTGCGGGTTGCCCATCGAAGCAATCGCAAACTCGACGGTTTTTTCTTTCAGACCCAATGTGTCCGGCAATTCGATGGTGTAGAGCGTGGCCTCGCCCATCTGCCGCTGTTCAAGCCCAGTAGGATCGAAATGGACAGACTCGGGCGTGAAGGACGGAGGCCCCATGTCCACGCGAACACGGCCCGGTGCCAAGATCTCCGGCGTGATCACACCTGCCGCCGTTTCGACGCGGATGGTTTTTTTGTCGGTCAGGCCCTGTTCATGGACAAACTGTGCAAAACAGCGCGCGCCCTTGCCGCACTGCTCCACTTCGCTGCCGTCCTGATTGAAAATGCGATAGCGAAAGTCGTTGTCTGCGTTTTGCGCCTGTTCGACCACCAGCACCTGATCTGCACCGACACCGAAATGCCGGTCTGCCAGTCGGCGAATGTTGTCAGCCGAGAGATCGAGCGTCTGATGGATGCCATCGAGCACGACAAAGTCATTGCCTGCGCCGTGCATTTTTGTGAATTTCAATCCCATGTGCTTCTTGTCTTTCTGTTGATGAGTACCGGCGCCCGGTCAATGATGATGTCGCCCGTAAAAGCCGGCGTCCCCCGGCGGGCGGGTTTTGAATCGTTTGTGTGTCCACAGATACTGCGCTTCAAACCCGTCGATCAGCATTTCGATTTCATGGTTGATGCGCGTGGTGGCCACCGCATCGTCGTCCGGCGGATAGTCTGCCTGAAGTGCCGGCTGAATCTGCACAGTGTAACGCCCACCCAAAAGCCCCACTCTCTCCCATCGGGTCGGGCAGAAAATGACGCGGGCACCGGTCATTCGCGCCAGACGCGCAACCGCCGTTACCGTTGCAGCAGTAATGCCAAAAAAAGGGACAAAAACTGCGTCGCGCTCACCAAAGTCCATATCGGGCAGGTAGTACAGCGGGCGGCCTGCTTTCAACTGACGCACGATGCCGCGAACGCCTTCCTGGCGTGACAGCAGAACGGGATTGCCCAAACGGGCCCGGCCATTGCGCAGCAAGTCGTTCAACACCGGATTTTTTTGATTGGAATACATGGTGACCATGTCGATATCCAGACACAGTCGCGACCAACCGGCGTCCAACCCCAGAAAATGCGGCGCAAGCAAAATGACGGGCTTGGGTGTTTGGCCTTCTCCGACACTGCGCACGCTCTCGAGATTGTCGATACCGGTGACGGCAATACGCCGGCGTATCTGCTCTGGCGGCAACTGCCACAGCCACGCACGATCCAGAAAGGTGCGAATGTAAAGCACCATGTGGGCAAAGCCGGTCGACCAGCGCCACAAGCGATCTTTATGAGGAAAGCATAACTCCAGATTCTTGAGCAGGACGAAGCGGCGCTCAACGCCGAACGTCCACACCAGCGCCGCCAGAAGCAGGCTCAGCGTTACGGCCACGGCATTGAAAAGCCATGCGGGCCGTCGGCCCAGCCACATCCAGGCGCCCACCAACACCTTCATCGGGAGTCCTCCGGTGCTGCATCGGCAAGGGTCGTCGCTCCATCGGGCACCTTGTAGCGGTTGTAGGCCCAGTAGTATTGCTCGGGGTAACGCAACACGAGTTTTTCAATTTCCTGATTGATGATTTCGGTTGCCTCGGTGCTGTCAGCCGGCAAATCAACCGACAGAGGCTCAAAACGCATGTGCCATCCCTTGCCCCATGGCAGACGGACGGCGAACGTCAAAACGGGAACGGCACCGGTCTGTATGTGGAATTTGGCAGGCAGATTCATGGTGTAGGCAGGACGTCCCCATGCATTGACCCAGACACCCTCTCCATTGGAAGGCACCTGATCGGGCAAGATGCCGATGGCCTGACCCCGCTTGAGTGCCTTGAGCAACGACCGGACGCCCCCCAGATCGGTAGGCGCCAGGGCGACATTTTCGCGTTGTCGGCGGGTTTCGATCAGCTTCTGCATGTCAGCGTTGCGATTGGGCCGATACAGCACGGTGATGGGTGCACGCAGGGCGAACGCCTGTGCAGCCACCTCGAAGCAGCCCAGATGGGGCGTCAGGAATATGATGCCCTTGCCCTGTTTCAACAGCGGCTCGACAACCTCCCAGCCGTCGCAGACCACCTTGTGCGCCGCACTCTTCTCCCCCTCCCGGAACCAGACATAGGGCAACTCCAACAGTCCCTTGCCGGTCTCGCCGATGGCTCTGCGCAGGATGACGTCATAGCGGGGGTGCTGCTCTCCGATCGCTTGCCGCAGCATGCCGCGGAACAGACGCCGGTAAGACGGGGACGCGAACCACGCCATCCAACCCAGCAGAAAGCCGACGCCGTGCAGAAACACGAGCGGCATACGACTCAGGAGAAGGGCGAAGGTTCGGATCATCATGGTTCCACGATTGTAAGACCTGTGCGACCCAAAGCCTCCTGAAGCACGACTCCAAAGTTCACACTATCGGGTGGCAAGTCGTTTATAATCCACACCGACGTTGAGTTAATGACAACTTGCGGAACGTCGTAAATCAAAACCGCTAAAGCGTCGCCGCATCATCCGAAACCGGCAGCGCACCCGTAAAACACGGCCGCAGGCCGATTTTGGAGCCACACATGAGCAATACCTACTTCTTCACCTCGGAATCGGTCTCTGAGGGACACCCGGACAAAGTCGCCGATCAGATTTCCGACAGTATTCTCGATGCCATCCTTACGCAGGATCCCTATTCCCGCGTTGCTGCAGAAACGCTGTGCAACACCGGTCTGGTCGTTCTGGCCGGTGAAATCACCACGCGCGCCAACGTCGATTACATTCAGGTAGCCCGCAACACCATCAAGCGCATCGGCTATGACAATACCGACTACGGTATCGACTACAAAGGCTGTGCCGTGATGGTCTGCTACGACAAGCAAAGCCCGGACATTGCCCAAGGTGTTGACCGCGCACATGACGACAACCTCGACCAGGGCGCTGGCGACCAGG
>SXZD01000044.1 GCA_005788065.1 Burkholderiales bacterium | reverse complement strand
GACGCTGAAAGCGGACATCAGCAGTGACTACATCTGTCGCCTGCTGCAGCGCATGGACAAACAATCAAAACCCATCTGCGTGGCAGCTCACGAACCGGGCGGTGTCGAAGTAGAACCCTTCCTGGACATGAGCTCGGGCTATATCCAGAGAGCCAAATCGGTACTCCCCAAACAGGGCAAGTTTGCCCCCTGGAAATTGCGTCAAAACTATTTTTGGGACTTTGCGCAGATGAAAGCCAGCAAGTTGGAAGACGGCACGCTGAAATTTTTGGATGCCGGCGCCACCATAGCACCGCTGACAACAGCCGCCCCAAAAACCGCAGCCAAAAAACCTGCCAAAAAAACCACCTCAAAACCCGCCGCCCCCGCCGAGCCGGTTTCCGGCTGAGGCGGGTCTGGGGCAGACGGATCAGCCCGGGTTGATCTGCTGAGGCTGAGCGGCTCAGGTCGTCCGTTTGCGCATCTGGTAGGTGGCGGTGCTGAGCGCCACCACCTGCCCGTCACTGTCTTTCAGTTCGCCGGTCAACTGAAAATGCGTCTTGCCCTGCGCGGTGACCTCGTCTTTGAGGCGCGCAATCTGCTCCTCGGTCAAAGTCACCTCCAGCGTAATGTCGCTGCGTGCGGGCGCCTTGAATTCCATGCGCATGTCACGCAGGATGGGTATGTAGTCCTGCCCGAAGTCGTTCATGCACAGCACACCACCCGGAATCTCGGCCAGCAGGAACAGTGCGCCGGCATACATGGTCCCCATGTGGTTGCCATTGCCCTCCAGGGTGATCCGTGACTTGACATAACCTCGCCGCAACTCCACCACGCTGTAGCCATTACGCTGGGTAAACGGAATCAGGCCGTGGATCATCTGGTTGAGCTGGTTGACCATGAATATCTCCTTGTTTTTATGGAATACTTACCCGTACGGGGGGCATACGCGGGCACAACAGGCACGTAACCTGATAGCAACAAGGAGGTTACACCATGCTCCGCTTTCAAGATTTTTTCAGCAGGATACCGGATACGTTTTCCGGTGCACACCTGCACGCGACGCAACAGGCTGACGAGCCGCTCGGACGACAGACACATCTGGAAGACGATGCGGAAGCAACTACAGCAGTCGGAGTCGATGGTCGGGAACAGGCGGCGCGTCAGGCGATCTCCGCATTCATGCCGTTGAGTCGCTGGATCGCCAGGGTACACACCCCCGAATCAGGTACGCACGACGCCTGATACCCCAACGCCCCGCACAATGAAAAACGGCTGGCTCCCATGAGGTGAACCAGCCGTTCTTGCTTCTGGGCTGCTGAAACAAGCCCCCGTACAACTAAAGCACCTGAAGCGCCTTAAGCAGGCAGCATCTGGGCAATCAACTTTTCGGCAACCGGGTGGCTCATGTAGCGCGGCACTGCATAGGTGAAACGTGCCTCTGCAATGGCCGACTGTGCAATCGCCGGAATGTCTTCACTGCGCAGCTTGTCCAGACGGGTGGGAATGCCGAACTTGGCATTCATGTCGCGGATTCGCTGAATAAACGCACGCGCCAGGTCTTCATCAGATCCGCCGACTGGGCCGATTTGGGTCAGACGGGCCAGTTGGGCCAGACGCGGTGCGCAACTGGGCAGCGAATAATCCAGCACATGCGGCATCACGATCGCGTTGGCCAGACCATGCGGCGTGTGATACAGGGCACCAAACTTGTGGGCGATAGCGTGCACATAACCCACACCAGCCTGCGTGAATGCAATACCGGCCACATGCGATGCACGTGCCATCTGTTGACGGGCATTCAGATCGGAACCATTGGTCACTGCTGTGTCCAGATGCGTCATGATCAATTTGACGGCCTCGATGGCTTTCTCGTCTGTCTTGGCCATGGCATTTTTGGAAATGTAGGCCTCAACAGCGTGCGTCAGTGCGTCCATGCCGGTGGCAGCGGTAATGTGTGCGGGCAGGCCCGTCATCAGGGCACCGTCCAGTGCGGCTGCGGTGGGCATCAGTTGCAGGTCCATGGCAGGCAGCTTGCGCTTTGCCACCGGATCCGTCACCACTGCGGCAATCGTGCACTCAGAACCGGTACCAGCCGTGGTGGGCACTGCGTACAGGGGCAGCATGCCACGCCAGACGCGGAACAGGCCCGTCATGGCAACAACAGGCTTCTTGTTCTTGGCACAAGCACCAATCATCTTGGCAGCGTCGATGGGCGACCCCCCGCCAACAGCGAGGATCGCCTTGGCACCCGCCTGCTCCAGCATGCGGTGACCGGCTTCGATCTGGGCAATGGTCGGGTTGGGCTCAACGCCGTCATAAATGACGTAGCTGATGCCGCATTTGTCCATTTCGGCTTTCATCTTGTCGAGCACGCCGAGCTTGACCAGCACTGCGTCAGTCACCACCAGAACGCTCTTGTGCCCCTCAGAGGCCATGTGGCGAACCAGGGCCAGCGACGAATCCACACCTTCAAAGGTGCGCGGCCACTTGAACGGCAGAATTGCCGTCACGGCCTTAAAAATCAGCATGTAAATGCGAAGGAACAGTACTTCGAGTGCGTGGAACATGACCCAGTGTCTCCTGTTGGGCGAGTAGATGTAAATCGCGGTTGCGAGTAAATGTTAAGTTTATACGCGATTGCGTGACATGTTTTGTCACAGCGCACTAATTTTAAAGGAACTTATGGAGGAAGGCACAAGGGCGTTGAGCGTGCTTCGCAAGCAGGACACAACAGAGAAAAGGCACCGGGCGGTGTTTGTGAGCCTGTAAAAAATTCTGTGTAAGTGCGTTCGGAATCAAGGGTGGTGAATGGTTATCCGTTCACCAAATTCCAGAACAAATCGATTCAACGCTGCTTTCCAGTTTTGGATAGGCATCGTCCACTTGCGACTGGCCTGCT
>SXZD01000043.1 GCA_005788065.1 Burkholderiales bacterium | reverse complement strand
GACGCGCTTATGGGTTCAGAAACTTTGAAAACTACCGCATGAGAGTCTTGGCTCAATGCGGATGGAACGGGATAATCAACCGTGTCTGATGGATGCCCATCCCCCGTTAATGGGGAAGAGCCGAGCTAAGTCCCTGATTCCTATTCGTATTAGGTGGCGCGGCTGGCAGGATTCGAACCCACGACCCCTTGGTTCGTAGCCAAGTACTCTATCCAACTGAGCTACAGCCGCACTGAAGAAGCGGGATTATAGCGTCATTTTTGATTTGTGCAAAATGACCCCAAATCCGGCTGATCGGTATCCCGTTTGCCGGCTCTTTCACGCCTGCCGTGCCGGCGCATTCAACGACTCTTTGCGAAGTGCTTCGTAGATCCACAGCAGCATGGGCACGCTGGTGTACAGCAAAAAGCTGATGCGGGCTGCGTCCATGTCGTCTGTTGCATGCGGCGCCACCGGCAGCACATCCATGGCCACGGCATATGCGCTGGCATCGAGGAAGAAGAAGCACATGGCAAACCAGGTGAGGGCGGCGAGGGCGGAGAAGCGTGTCATGGTATCAAGTCCTTTTAAAAACCCGGCTGTGTCTTTCGATGCCGGTGCGCTGATCAGATGTTTGTTGTGGCCTTGCAGATCTGTCTGCAGGGCATCAACACGGTCACCTGTTCTACTGTTTGTATTTTGCTGTGTGTTCATACAGTACTGTTTATCTGTTCAGCAGTCAAGCCTGCTCAAAGCAAAAAATCGTTCGCTGTCGGTAATCTGCTGAATCCAATTGGTGTAACCGATCGGTAACAAAGACATCCCACATACAACTTCCACGGATGCCTTCCATGAACCGTTTTATACGCACCGCTTCCAGCCTTGCAGTCGTTTCGTTTCTCGCTGCCTGCGGCGCGGAGAACCTCAACAACCCCACCACGGCTGCTTCCAGCGATCGGATCGGCGTCAGCGAGGTCAATGAAAACACGGGCAATGTCACAATTGACCCCTCACTTCGGGTAGCAGGCAATCCCAACGACGTGAACAAACTCAGCCCCTCGGACGCATCCCTGCGGGCCTGTACCGGCGACAAACCGCGCACCACCGGCAAGCCCGAGTCTTTCCAGAAGACACTTCTGTCGGCCAGCGGCAAGACCATTTCTTTCCAGATCTTTGAACCCAAGAACTTTGACTGCAAGAAAGGCAGCCCCTTGGTGCTGCACGGTCACGGCTTTGGCGGTGCCCGCCAGACATCCAACGACGGCCTGATCGGGCGTCTGGTGGCAGCCGGTTATGGCGTCATCAGTATCGACCAGCGTGGTTTCGGTGACAGTACCGGCACCGTGCGCGTGCTGGACCCCGAGTTCGAAGGCAAGGACCTGCTGCAGATCATGGACTGGGCAGAAGCCAACCTCGACTGGCTCGCCTATGACGAGCGCAAGGACCTGCAGCCCGTCACCGGACAACAATTCAACCTGGTGGCTGGTGCCATCGGCGGCAGCTACGGCGGCGGCTATCAGCTCCTGATTCACAACATCGATGCCAAGCGCCGCCTTGACGTGCTGGCACCGGACATCACCTGGAACGACCTGCGCTACAGCCTGAACCCCGGCAATGTGGTCAAAACCGATTGGGACCTGCTGCTGGTCGCCGGTGGCGAGTCTGGCGGTATCCAGCCCAAACTGCAGGCCGGCAATTTCCAGGAAGGCCTGATGGGCGGTCTGGACCCGGCCATCCGCGAAACCCTGGTCCGAGGTGCGACGTCCAACGCGTTCCCGGCCGGTGCCAAAGAGTTCTTCCGTTACCACAGC
Source organism: Burkholderiales bacterium (assembly GCA_005788065.1). Taxonomy (GTDB): domain Bacteria; phylum Pseudomonadota; class Gammaproteobacteria; order Burkholderiales; family Burkholderiaceae_B; genus SXZD01. Next base: position 4,785 of record SXZD01000043.1, on the reverse strand, counting down.
CCTGACTACTTCTGTAACCTTGATGAGAAAGCCACCGTGCCCACCTTTGGTGTCGATCCGATTTTTGGCGGTCAGACCAAGTTCAGCTTCGAGCAGAAAAAGCCTGCCCGTGTCGACATCCTGTTCACACAGGGCATTCGCGACACCCTGTTCAATTTCAACGAAGCATGGCGCAATGTGCAGTGCTACAAAGCGCTGGGCGGCGATGTCCGCCTGATGACGCACGAAAGCGGTCACATTCTGCCGGTGTCGCCCAGTGCCGCTGCCGGTGCGCCCGGTCTGGGCCAGTTGATGGCCGAAGGTGCCAAGCAGGGCTTCAATGTTCCCAAATTCCAGGAACCTGCGGGTCCGCAGTCGTGCGCCGGTCACAGCGTGGCTGATGCGACAGTGGCTTTCTTCGAAGAAAAGCTGCAGTTCAAGGCAGCCGATCCGCTGGTGGCCCGTTACAAAGACAAGGCCTGCATGTCGCTCACAGCCGACGCCAAAGAAGCGGTGCTGGTTCCGGTCAGCAAGTTCTTGGGTCCAGCCAAGCGTGACACAGCGCTGGCTGCAACCGTGCCCGCCCTGAAAGTGACCCCCGGCTCGACGCCGGCTCCCCAAGGCTTTGCAGCGGTCGCCGCAGCCGTGGTCAACCCCACCGTGCTGCCGATCGAACTGACCGCCGACCTGAAGGCAGCCCGCACCGGTGGCAAGCTGGTACTTGCCGGCATCCCGGTGGCACAACTGAACATCGCAAGTCCGGCACCGGCTGCCAACCCGACCTGTACGCAGTATGACCAGGCGGTGGCCAACTCGCCGGTCGGCGTGGCCGGTGTGAGCTTCGCCTGCGACCCCATCGTGTTTGTCGGTATCGGCATTAACACGGCCGGTGCAGGCTGGCGCCTGGTGGATGACCAGATCGTGCCGGTGCGCGGCTTCTCCGGCGACAAGCCCCGTGTCATCGAAATGAACGGCATCGCAGAAAAAGTGGGCAAAGATGATGAAATCGCGCTGCTGGTGTATGGATTCCATCCCCAGTTCCCGGCCAGCTACTCCCGCGATGTGCTGCTGCCCGCTGTCAGCATCTCCGGCACCGTGCAACTGCCCCTGATCGCTGATCCTGAGTTCATCAAGGCCGCTGCAGGTAACTGATCGACAGGCCGGGTCGACCCAGCCCTGCGGAGTCGACCGTCGTCTTGCCGACGACTGCATTTGAACCAACGCCCCATTTTGCGAGAGCATGTGGGGCGTTGTTCTTTTTGAGGCTGTCTTGTTGAATGCTGTCAGGGGTGGGGTGGGCGTTGGTATGCGTGCTGGCTTAAGCAGTGGTTTAAGCGCTGCTTCAGGCGTCAGGTGGGGTTCTGTTGTGCGGCATGGTCTGTCAAAGGGCTTGTCGACGCTGCTCGCATTGGCGCTGGCGATGACAGTTGTGGCCGTTTCCGCGCAACCGGCCCCACGCAGTGCCACGGTTCCGGATGTCTGGGTGGATGCGGATCCGGGTTGCGGCGGTGCGTTTTATGCAGATGTGGACGACTGCTGGGCCCTGTTTCATGCGTGGGCCATGGGAGGGGAACGCATCGCGGGTATATCGACCGTGTTCGGCAATGTGTCGGGCAGTGACGCGGCCCGGTTTGCGCGAGGCTGGATGCAGCAATTGTCTGCCGCCCACCCGCTGAAAAAAATGCCGGCTATCCATGAAGGGCGTGCGCAAGCACTGGTGAATGCACCGCATCCATCATCCAGTGGAGAAGCCGCACTGGCTGCGTTTCTGGATGGTTTTGCGTTAACGCCTGCATCAGGCGGTGCGACCTTGCTGATGCTGGGTCCGGTGTCCAATCTCGCATCGGTGCTGCAACAAAAGCCTGCCCGGGCCACGGTCATTCGCCGCGTCATCATGCTCGGTGGGCAGCCCCCCGGCATGTCGCACTGGCTGGCAGTCAATGGTCGATTGCGCATGCGCGATTACAACGTGTTCAAGGACCCGCAGGCCATGGCGGTGGTGCTCAAGGCGGGTGTTGCCATCGATTTTGTGCCGGTGCAGGCTGCATTCGGTTATTGGTTGAATGCGGACAGGCTCAGAACCGAGGTGAGCGGTCAGCCCGCTTTGCAGTGGCTGACCGATGTCGGCATGGCATGGGAGCGTTTCTGGCGATGGGGTTTTGCGACACCGGGTTATCCGCCGTTTGACCTGCTGGCCAGCGGTTTGCTGTTTCAACCGGAACGGTTTTTTTGCACCGAAGTGAATGCACGCATGGCCATGTTCCCCTCCATCACAGGCGATGCGCCAGGGCTTGAGCTTGCTCCTCCGGCGCCCAGTCAACCCAGGGCGGCGGACAGTCGCCATCGGCGGTGCAGGCTGGCCAGCGGCGATGCAGTCGATCTCATCCGGGCGGCGCGGGACACTCTCAACGCTCGGTGACATCTCCGGCTGGCTGCAAGCAGCCCTGCATCACGGCATGACCAGCACAGCCCTGAAATCATTGACATTGGTGCGGGTCGGTCCGGTTTTGATCAGGCGGCCCAGCGCGTTGAAATACGTCCACGCATCATTGTTGTCCAGAAAAACCGTGGTGCGCAGATTCAGATGTGCCGCCCGTTGCATGTCGCCTGTCTCAAACCATGCGCCAGCGTTGTCTTCCACGCCATCAATGCCGTCCGTGTCGCAGGCCAGGGCGCTGATGGATGGGCTGATCGATGCGCCTGCATGTGCAATGCCGCTTTTACCCAATGCATCTGCAAAGCCCAGCAGAAACTCCGCATTGCGTCCGCCGCGTCCGTTGCCCTTCACCGTCACGGTGGTTTCTCCACCCGACAGCAGCACGCAGGGGGCTGTGAGCGGACCTTCGCCACGCGCGGTTTCAAGTGCCAGCGCTGCATGCATGCAACCGATGTCGCGCGCCTGCCCCTCGATATTGTCCGACAGCAGCCAGACGTTCAGACCCATTGCGCGCGCCCGGTTTGCAGCAGCCTGCAAGGCAGTGCGGGCGGTGGCGATCACCTTGACTGACATCCGCGCCCTTTGCGCATCGTCAAACACAGGGGTGGCGCAGGCGGCCGACTGCAGGTGCTGCATGACGGAAGGGGGCGCATCAATGCCGTAGCGCATCAGGATGGCCAGTGCGTCTTGGGCCGTGCTGTGGTTTACCAGCGTGGGGCCGCTGCCCACGGTTGACGGGTCATCCGATGGCACATCCGAAATGACGAAAGTCATCAGGCGCGCGGGCATGCAGGCTTGCGCCAGTCGACCGCCCTTGATACCCGACAGGTGCTTGCGCACCGTGTTCATTTCATGGATGGTGGCTCCGCTTTTGAGCAGCGCCCGGTTGATGCCCTGTTTGTCTGCCAGCGTCAGACCCGCGGCCGGCCGGGCCAACAGGGCAGATGCGCCGCCGCTCATCAGAGCAATGACGGTGTCTTTGTCCGACAGGTCTGCCACGCAGTCCAAAATGCGGTTTGCCGCCTGTTCGCCCGCGGCATCCGGCACCGGGTGCGCCGCTTCGATGACCTCGATGCACCCGGCATCCGCCCCGTGTCCGTAGCGCGTTACTACGCATCCGTGGGTGATCCGGCTGCCATAGTGCGCCCAGGCGGCTTGTGCCATGGCGCCAGCGGCCTTGCCTGCGCCAATGACGATGAGTTTGCCATCGGCGGGCAGGCTGCTGATGGACGGCAGATGGGGCGGCAGGCATGTCAGCGGATTGACGGCAGACAGGGCGGTTTCAAACAGCGACATCAGGGTCTGTTGCGGGTCGATGGCGGGCATGCGAAATTTTTCAAAACAGGAAAACCCGTAGGTTGCACCGCCTTGAACCGGGCTACAATCCCCGCGAGACACAAGAGAAAGAAAAAATGCACCTGCCTCCGTTTCTGTCGCGTGCCCGCCAATCCGGGCAGACGCTTGTTTCCGATCGCTCCGATAGTTTGTCACCTGACGTTTTGCCGCAATTGACTGCGTCTGATGCATGTTCAGCAGAGCGTGCTCCGCGTGCGTCTAACCCCTCGTTTGCAGGCCGGTGGATGATGGCGCTGTGGCTGCCGTGCATGCTGTTGGTCGCCACGGCCTGCCAGCGTCTGCCAGAGCTTGGGCCACCGCAGCCGCGTCCCGTGCGTGTCATTGCGCTGTCGGGTGCACAGACCATCAAATCCATCGAGTTGTCGGGCGAAGTTCGCCCCCGTATCGAATCGCGTCTGGGATTTCAGGTCGGCGGCCGTCTGGCCGAACGCCGGGTTGATCTGGGGCAGCGGGTGAAAGCCGGCGATGTGCTGGCGCGCATCGATCCGAGCGATCTCAAATTGCAGGAGTCTGCTGCCCGTTCGCAGTTGGCCGCCGCGCGTACCGAGTCTGAACAGGCGGCCATCGACTACCGCCGGGCGCTGGACCTGCGTTCCAAAAACTTTGTGTCGCAGGCCGAAGTTGACCGCCGCAAGGCCGGGCTGGACGCTGCGCAGGCGCGGGTGGATGCCCTGCAATCCCAATTGAGCGTACAGACCAATCAGGCACGCTACACAGATCTGCTGGCGCCCGTGGATGGTTTCATCACCGGGCTGGATGTCGAGGTCGGTCAGGTCGTGGGCCCCGGTGTACCGGTGCTGCGGCTGGCCGCATCGCGCGACATTGAAGTGGCTGTCAGCATCCCCGAAGGTCGTCTGCAGGAAGTGCGCGATATGGGGCGCGCCACCATCCGTTTCTGGACCGAGGGTCAACGCGTCACGGCACGCCTGCGCGAGATCTCATCCATGGCCGATCCGTTGACGCGCAGTTTTCAGGCGCGGCTGTCACTGGAGTCGGTGCCTGATGGTATTCGG
>SXZD01000042.1 GCA_005788065.1 Burkholderiales bacterium | reverse complement strand
GCGCTCATTCTGTGCGGGGCAGTCCTGCTGTCCATGCTGGTGTCGCTGGTGCTGACTCCCACGGTCTTTGCCAGGCTGCCCTCCGGTGAAGCCCTGCGTGCATCATGGCGCGCGGGACGTTTCTATCGCTGCAGTCTGGCCTGGTGTCTGCGCAGGCCGATCTGGGTCATGCTGGTTTTCGGTGGTGTTCTGGTGGCCAACGTCTGGTTGTACGGTCAGCTACCCAAGGGTTTCTTTCCGCAGCAGGATACCGGGCGCATCTCCGGCAACATTCAGGGCGACCAGAGTACGTCTTTCCAGTTCATGCAGCAGCGCCTGAAGACCGTGCTCGAAGTCCTGCGCGCAGACCCTGCGGTTGCAGCAGTGTCCGGCTTTACCGGTGGCGGGCAGCGCAACTACGCATCGCTGTTCATGGTGCTCAAGCCCTTGGGGGAAAGGACAGATTCGTCCGAGGTCGTCATTGCCCGTTTGCGGAAAAAACTGTCGCAACTGCCGGGCTCTCGCGTTTTTTTGACGCCGCAGCAGGACTTGCGCAGGGGCGCTCGTCAGTCCAATTCCCAGTTTGAGTACTCGCTGAAATCAGACGACCTGACCCTGTTGCGCCCGCTCGAATTTCCCATCCGGCAGGCCCTGCAGAAGATTCCCGAAATCACCGATGTCAGTTCTGACCAGCAGAACAAGGCTTTGCAGAGTTTTTTGACAGTCGACCGCGATGCGCTGGCCACCTATGGCATCACCATGTCCCAGTTCGACAACAATCTGTATGACGCGTTTGGGCAGCGTTTGACCGGGCTTATCTACAATCCTCTGAATCAGTATCGCGTTGTGCTGGAACTGTCGCCCGACTATCTGCAATCGCCTGACAGTGTTCAAGCCTTGTGGTTGCCGTCTGCTGACGGCAGTCTGGTGCCCCTCGGTACGCTGGCCAGAAGCAGTCTGACCCATGCGCCCCTGTCGGTGTCGCACGAAGCCGGTAATGCATCGCTGACCTTCAGTTTTGCCTTGTCACAGGGCGTGGCATTGTCGCAGGCCATTGCCGCCATTCAGGATGCGGTCGTGCGCGTGGGCATTCCCTCCGGTGTGGTGGCCGGGTTTCAGGGCAACGCAAAGTCGCTGGGCGAGAGTGAACGTTCGCAGCCTTTTCTCATCCTTATGACCTGTGTAGTGGTGTATCTCATACTGGGCGTGCTGTATGAAAGTTTTCTGCATCCGCTCACCATCCTGTCCACATTGCCAGCAGCCGGCATTGGAGCCCTGCTGGCCTTGTATGCCCGCGGTCTTGAGTTCACGGTGATCGCGTTGATCGCCCTTATCCTGTTGATGGGTATTGTCATGAAAAACGCCATCCTGATGATTGATTTCGCACTGGTCGGACAGCGCAAGGCAGGGCTGTCTGCAGCCGGTGCCATCTTGCGTGCTGCTCAGAAACGCTTGCGGCCCATCCTGATGACAACACTGGCCGCCATGTTCGGCGCATTGCCTCTGGCCATCATCACCGGTGACGGTGCCGAGTTGCGCCAACCGCTGGGTATCGCAGTGGTTGGCGGCCTGTTGCTCAGCCAACTGCTGACGCTCTACACCACACCTGTCATTTTTGTGTTGCTGGAGAGGCTGCGTCATCGCGTCACAGGCAGGGCGGTCACATTGGTTGCGGCGGGTGCGGCATCGGCCGCGCTGGGTGGGTCGCTCAGCGGATGCGCCAATACTCAGGCGCCAGACCTTGTTGCACCGATTTCGCAGGCAGGACAGGCAACACAGACCAATGAGTTTCGCAATGCGCCAACGGATTGGATCGCTATGTCGGATTCGACCGTTTCCGAAGCAGCAAAGTCCGCAGCTCAGGTGCAGGGTGTTAGGGCGACGCTGGCTGACGACAAGTCCGGTGCAAATCGGCCCGCAACAAGCGATTCCGGGCGTTACCTGCAAAACCCGTGGTGGTCTGTTTTTGAGGATCCACTCATCAACGATCTGCAACGACAGGTAGCGCAAAGCAATGCCTCACTGCAAGCCAGTGCCGCGCAGGTGCAGGCCGCACAGGCTGCATTCGAAGCCAGCCGTGCAGCCTTGTTTCCGTCATTTTCCCTGTCCGGTGGTGTGCAGCGCAGCGTCAACAACGTGGCCAATCCGCGCGGCACCACGTTTTCGGTGTCGGGCGTTGTAGCGCCGTGGGAGCTCGATCTTTGGGGACGTCTGTCAGCCGTCTCCGCTGTCGCGCAAGCCAACAGCGCTGCCACGGGGTTCAGACATGCATCGGCGCAACTGTCGATGCAGGCACAGGTCAACCAGACCGTTCTGACGCTGCGCTTTGCGCAGACCCAGCAGCAGTTATTGGAGCGCAATGAGCAGATAGCCCGCCAATTGCTGGGGTTGGCGCGCAACCGGATTGCAGCCGGTGTGGCCTCGCCGCTGGAAGAGTCACAGGCGCAGACGCAGCTGAGCACCATTGCCTCGCAACGCGTTGCAGCACAGGCTCAGGCCCGGCAGTTGCACAATACCATGGTCACGCTGGCCGGTGGTCAGTTCGGTGGCTCGTCCGATGTCGATGTGTCTTCGGTGTTGCAGGAGTCGACCGGAACAAAAGCAATGTCCGCATCGTCGGGAGATCCTGCACGTGTCAGGGATGTTGGCAGCACCACGACGGTATCCCGCCCGCTCGTAACACCGGCTGTCCCGGTCATTCCGCAGTTGTTGCCCTCACGCTTGATTGCGCGACGCCCAGATCTGCAGGCCGCTGCAGCCACGGTCAATGCCGCATGGGCGCAGCGTGAGGCCAGTCGCACGGCATTGTTTCCTGCGCTCACGCTGTCATCAAGTGGTGGCTATCGGGCCCGGGGTTTCAGTGATCTGCTTGAGATGCCCTTGAAGGTGTGGACCGTGGGCGCCTCCGTCGCCTATCCGCTGTTTGACGGCGGCGCCCGTCGCGCTGCGCTGAGGCAGAATGATGCCCTGTTCGAATCCCAAGTGGCCACCTGGCGTCAGACCGTGCTGGACGCATTGCAGGAAGTGGAAGACCAATTGGTGGCTGTGTCGCAATACAAACAACAGGCCGATTTACAGCAGCAAGCGCTTGTGTCGTCCAACCGCGCCTTGCAACTGACGCGCAACCAGTACGAAGCCGGGTTGGTGTCCCTGCAAACGCTTTTGCAGGCCCAGCAAATCGCATTGGCGGCTGAGCAGGCAAACTTGTTGGCGCAGCATCAACAGCGGCTGGCTGCCAACGTTTTACTGAAAAACATCGCGGGTGGGCTATAAAATTACGTCCCCTTCAGATCCGCCATCAGGCTGGCCTGCAACTCCGGGTTGATCTCTTCAATCCGAACTGGATAGGCTGCATGGTCTATCCCCACCGATACCGCGCGCCCCTGCAGCAGCCCACCTTGCTGAGCCACCGTCAGCGGAAAGCGCAAAAAATGCACGGCATAGGTGCCGCTTGAACGTTCCGCTGGTATCTCTTCGTTGGGCACTCCGATGCATCTGTTATGGCCATCAATTTCAATCCACACGCTGCGTTCCACCCCCAGCAACTGGTTGAGTTTGGTCTCGCGGATTTCGGCACTCGGGTACTGAATCATCAGCGTGGCACCCAGACTGCCCGGATCTTCAATCAGGTAGTTGTAGATCATCAGTTCATGATCCATGCCGTCGCGCGCCAGCGTGGGATCCACGCGCATCATTTCCTGCAACTGGTAGCGCACAGTGGTCTCATTCTCGAACAGCAGCGTGATGTACTGTCCCAGCAGCAGCGTGCGCAACTGCTTGTAGGGGATGACGTCTTTGCGCCATTGGGCACGTATGGTCTGGTACTGCGCTGTGGTCATCAACTGGTCTGCGCTCAGGCGTGGCATGGTCGTTAAGGGCATACAAAGCGGAAAATCGAGTGTAGTGCATCATCCGGCCCCTGTGCGAGAGGGATTCCCCCCGATGCCAACCGGGTCACTTGGGGCTAGAATGCGCCCTTGAACTTCACTTCACGTTAATTCCATGGCTTCCCATCCGCATTTTGACAAAGGCCGTGCCATGCGTACGCAGGTGCTGGGCGCCGACTACGTCAACCGCTCGGTTTCCGACCCCAACGACTTTGCAGCCCCCCTGCAGGACCTGGTGACAGGGCATGCCTGGGGCACAGTCTGGACCCGCGAAGGCCTGTCGCCCAAGTTGCGCAGTCTGTCCACCGTTTCCATGCTCATTGTGCTCAATCGTCCCAATGAACTGAAACTGCATATGCGCGGTGCCATCAATAACGGTGTGACACCTGAGGAACTGCGTGAGATCGTGATGCATGCCAGCGTGTATGCCGGGTTTCCGGCAGCCATGGACAGCATGCGGATACTCAAGGAGTTGCTCACCGAACTGAACCTGTTGCCCAAGCCATGAGCGCAGATTCCAACAACGGTTCATCCTCCCGTCGCATCGCGCTGGTGACCGGCGGTGCGCGGCGTCTGGGCCGGGAAATTGCCCTGACGCTGGCGCGCAATGGCTGGGGTATCGCCCTGCATTACCGGCAGTCAGCCGATGAGGCACTCAGCACCCGCGACGAGATTCGCGCACTGGGTCTGCCTTGCGAGGCGCTGAAGGCCGATCTCAATGTTGAAGCGGACGTCGAGTCGCTGATTCCGCTGGCTGCGCAACTTGGCGATGTGCGCTGTGTTGTCAACAATGCGTCCCTTTTCGAATTTGATGATGCGCACTGTTTCAGTTTTGCCTCACTGGAAAAACATCTGCACGGCAACCTGTCTGCGCCCATCATCCTCAGTCGTGCCTTGCATGCGCAGATACCGGACGGTGAGCAGGGGGTGGTAGTCAATCTGCTGGACCAGAAGCTGGACAACATGAACCCTGATTTTTTGTCCTACACCCTGAGTAAGGCGGGTCTGGCGGCTGCAACCACCATGCTGGCGCAGCAACTCGCGCCCAAACTGCGTGTGATTGGCGTCTCACCGGGCTTGACCATGATCAGCCATCTGCAGACGCCCGAGCAATTTGAAAAAACGCACCGCATCTCCCCGCTGCAGCGGTCCAGCCAACCGCAGGATATCGCCTCTGCGGTTCTTTTCGTGGTGAACAATCCGGCCATCACCGGAACACGCATACTCGTCGATGGTGGTCAGCACCTCATCGGCATGGGGCGCGATTTCAGTGTGATGGACATCTGATACGGACTTTGTGATGACAGACTGGTTTTTTGATCCGAGGCTTGCCGGTTGCAGGCGCATTTTCATTCGCGACTTCGACGTATCGGCGGCCATCGGCGTGTTTCCGCAAGAGCAGGGGCGCACACAGAAAGTACGCATGAACATCGATTTCTGGGTGCCGCAGGTTGACACCCCCAGCCACCGCGACAAGCTCGAAGATGTGGTGGACTATGACTTCATCCGCCCCGGCATACACGACCTCATTTCGCAGGGGCATATCGGCCTGCTCGAGACGCTTGTGGACCGGACTGCGCAACAGGTGCTGTCGCATCCGTTGGTACTTGCCGTACGCGTGCGCGCAGAAAAAAGCGAGGTCTATCCCGACTGCAAAAGCGCAGGCGTTGAGTGCTTCCGGTTTCGCGAAGAAAGCATGGGTTTCAAACCTTATGCGCTGATGAAAGATGCTGCCCGCAGTGCTGTCAAAGTGCAGAATATTTTCTGCATCGGTCGCAACTATGCCGCGCACATCGCAGAGTTGGGCAACCGTCCGTCCGGCCAACCGGTTGTCTTTACCAAACCGACATCGGCCGTCCGTCAGGCGGGCGAACCCATCGTGTTGCCTGCACATTCAAACGAAGTGCATTTTGAAACGGAACTGGTGCTGCTGATCGGCAAGGGAGGGCGTAACATCGCGCGGGATGCCGCGCTCACGCACATTTCTGCGGTAACGGTAGGTCTTGACCTGACCGCCCGAGACCTGCAAAACCATGCCAAACAAAACGGTCTGCCGTGGGACACGGGCAAAGGCTTTGATGGTGCTGCATGCCTGTCGCCGTTCGTGTCATTTGATTCGGCCATGCCGCTGTCGGCATTCGAGTTTCAGTTGCATATCAACGGGGAGCAAAGGCAGCACGGCAAGGTCAGCAACATGCTGTATCCGGTGGATGAACTGATCAGCTATCTGAGCAGCATCTTCACCCTGCAGCCGGGTGATCTCATTTACACGGGTACACCGGAGGGTGTGGCTGCATTGAAATCGGGTGATCAACTCAGGTTGAGTCTGAACGGGCACCACATGTCCGATTTTGAAGTAAAGTGAGCCGGGCCCGCTGTCGGGTTTATCGGCGTGCGGACCTGTTCAGTCTGTTTCTGTGCTTCGGTAAGCCTCTCCCCACACGTTGAAGGTCAAGGGTTTGGGGCCGGGCAGGTACCGCATGTCGATCTGGGTGAAACTGAACCCCGCCTGCTCCAGCAAGCCCTGGATGTCGCGGCCCAGATGACAGCCCCCCGCCAGTTTTCCCCACACCGGCTGCAACCGGTCCTGCCAGCGGCGCACCGATTCGTCCGGTGCGCGGGCATGCTCTGTAAACAGCAGTTTGCCCTCCGCTTTGAGCACGCGCCGTATTTCCTTGAGCGCCTGCAGCGGGTCGGGGATGGTACAGAGGGTGTAGGTCATCACCACCGTGTCCACGCTGGCATCTGGCAGTGGGATACCCTCGGCGCCTACCGGCATCATCGTGAGCGTCAGCCCGGTTTTCGTGAGGCGCTGTAAAGCCTTCGGATGCATCTGTACGGACGGATCCAGACCTGTGAGCGACACAATCTGCTCGGCTTTGTAGTGCGGCAGATTCAAGCCGGTGCCGATCCCGATTTCCAGCACCACGCCCCGTGCTTTGGGCACCACTTTTTCCCGCTGGCGGCGCATGGGTTTGAGACCGCAGGCAAAATCCAGCAGGTGGGGCAGAATGTGGCGGTCGTACCAGTTATCCATCGGGTTTCCTTGGGGTTTCCTCGCAACGAGGCTGTCTTCAGACCCGCCAGCGGCTCACGGCCTCTTCCGTGGTGCGCAGGGCCGTTTCATACACGCTGTGCCGTTTGCTGCGATCCATCAGGTTATAACCGATTGCGTCCAGATCCACGCGCCCGGGATACAGTTTGCGCACGCGGATGCCTGCATGTTCCAGTTGCTGTATCTCTTTTTCTACAATGCGCGTCATCTGTTTGCGCAAGAGGCGTTCGGCCGCTTCTGCGGGATTGCGGGGCATGCCCATGTCGGTGCTGGCCATGGGGGCGATGACGATGGCTTCGCTCACGTCGGTGCTGATCAGCAGATCCGCGGAGGCAGGAGAGGCAGCCCCGCCATCGATGTAGCGCCGTCCTTCATGTTCGACCGGCGGACACCACCCCGGTACCGCATACGATGCACAAACCGCCTTGTTCATGGCGATTGGCGGTGACCCCGGATAGCCCAATGCCACTCTCTGGCCATTGGCCGCATCCACCACCATCAACCAGGTGGCGGGATGCCGAGTCCATTGTCCGGGCGGCACCACAGCGTCGATCAGATCCACAAAACCCTGCATGTCGGATGTTCCCTCGGGCAGCATGCCGCTGAGTGCCGTCATGAGAGAGACTTTGCGTTTGAGCAATGAGGTGATGAGCCCTGGTGCTGTCAATGCCGCTTTGGGGCGGGGAGGAAGGGAGGGGACTGATGCAGCGTCTTCGGCAAAAACGCTCTTGCTGTGCCCGCCTTGCCAGTGTGCGATTTCGTCTACACTCACGCCGGCAGACAGCAGGCTGCCCAATACGGCGCCGGCCGATGTGCCGATGATGACATCTGCGTTGCGCAGGTCCCAGTTCAGGCGGTTTTCTGCGCTGCGCAGTGCTGCTGCGGCCCATGCGCCTCCCAGTGCACCACCACAGCCGATCACCACAGCCCGTTTCAATTTTGCCATTTCATTTCCGTGCAAACAGTCAATGCACGGAATTGTAAGCAAACTGCTACGGTTTCAGTGGGAGCAGTCCTCGGTTTTGTATGCTTGAATAGCGTTTGTGCTTTGCAGTGCTCAGCGCACGCGAACGACACGAACAACTACTTTTTCTTTGGGATAGTCCATTGCATCCTCCTGGTTCGGGGTTAGAGTCTTTGCCCGCCCTTACATCGTTTAACGGGCTTGTCATGACAAGGTTGACAGTTTCTGTCTTTGAACAACTGCCTCATTCAGGGAGTGCATCCCATGGGAGGGGCAAAGCGGCTTCCATCGTCCGCACGCTGCTGATGCAACTGCTGGCGCTGCTGCTGTCCCTTTGTGCGCAGTTGCCGTTTGCCTCCGCCAGCGCAGCCACCCCGCAGGTCACCACGGCCTACTTCCTTGATACCGACCAGCAGGGCCCGTTGGACGCCTATTTCAGTGGAGCGTTCACGCCGTTTTCAGGTTTGATCAACCTCGGTTATCAGCCAGCCTCGGTCTGGTTTGCACTGTCGGTCAAAGGCATGGCGCCCGATACGCCTTACTTCGCCATCATCCGGCCTGCCTTGCTCGAAGAAACCGAGTTTTATGAAGTAGTCCGCAGCAGCGAAGATGAAGTGGGGCTGCTGCCCTTGAGCAACAAGGCAGTGGGCAGGGCTGCGGCACGCACCGGCCTCGCAGGGCGCACAGGCATGCTGGTGCGTGGAGATGCCGACCAGTCGCTGTATCTGGTTCGGGTCAAAACCCGCGGTGTTTTCATTGCCTCTGTGGACCTGCAATCCGAGGATGCGTTTGTGGCGCAGCAAAGCGCCATGTCAGTGCAACTGGGGCTGTTTCTGGGTACGTCCCTTACGCTGTTCATTTTTGTGCTGTTCGTGGGCAGCGGGATGCCCAGTCGCTTCTATGGATTGTTTCTGGCCTTCCAGACCGTGCTGGTGACGCTGGTCATCTCCATGAATCATGTTTTTACGCCTTACATGCGCGACTCGGGGCTGGATGTCAGTTTCAGCTTTCGGCTGTTCCTGCCGTTTTCCATGATCTGCGCCGGTTTATTCAATATCGCTTTGCTGCGGTTTTTCGAGGCCCCCAAAAAAGCGCTCATGCTGCTCAACATCCTGTTTGCGCTCTACCTCATTCTCTTGCTGGTGCAGATATTGTCCAATGCGCCGGCCTATGGACGCGTGTCCATCGGTTTTTTTACCCTGCATTGCATCATTTCGCTGGCTGCGCTGTCGTTAGTCAAGTTCCAGCAGCGTGTCTATCAACTCATGATGCTGCTGTGTTACGGGGGTTTGGTGTTCCTGTCTTTGCAGGCGGTGGCCGTGACGTGGTTCTTCCATGCGCCGGGTGAATGGATTTACCAGTGGCCGATGCTGGTGGTCAGTGCTCTGAGTGTGCTGATGTTCATCACCGTCATTTATGAATTGAACCTGCTGCGAACCGACCGTCAGGACGTCAAGACCCAGCTGGCCCTTGAACAGCAAAAGCTGGAGTTTGAGCAGCAAACAAACGAGCAGAACAGCAAACTGATGTCGATGCTGTCGCACGAGTTCAAGAACTCTCTGGCGATCGTGACCATGGAGTTGGGCGTTCTGCGTGAAAAAGGCTTTGATCTGCGGCATGCGCGCAAGGCCATCGACGACCTTCTAGGCATCATCGAGCGGTGCATGTTGCTTGAAAAAAGCGCACGGCAACTGATCGATGCCAGCATTGAACCGGTGTGCTGTTCCGACATGCTCAGTGACATCATCAGTACGCACTGGGGGCGATACAATATCCTCAACGATTGTCCGGCAGGCGTGTATGCCTTTGCAGATGAGGCCATCCTGCGCATCGTGCTGACCAATCTGGTGGACAATGCTTGCAAGTACGGCGCTGCGGGCAAACCGGTGCGCATCAAGGTACTTGAACCCGAAGCCGAGCCCGGGCATGCAGAACGGATCGAGATACAGGTCAGCAACATGGTGGGCGAATTCGGCAAGCCCGACAGCAAGCGCATATTTTCGAAGTACTATCGCGCTGCGTCGGTTCTGCAGGTCTCCGGTTCGGGCTTGGGGCTGTATCTGGTTGAAACCCTGTCCAAACTCATGCATTCGGAGGTTTCCTTCAGCGATCAGGGAGAAACAATCGTTTTTAATTTAAACTTGCCGAAAGCGGCTGGAATGGACACCGAGTTCCTGTAATGCGGAGCATATAACGCACCCGACAAAAGCCCGCGCATCACTCTTGAGTTGACAACGGAATTGCGAATGACGGCACAGCCCCTTCAGATCGTTATGGTGGAGGACAATGAAGTTCTCCGTTCACTGACCATGGACTATCTGGTGTCCCGCGGACATCACGTCACAGGCTATCCGGCCGCGGAGCACCTCAGCGATGTGGCGCCCAGTCAGGGCAAGGCGCCAGCCGACATTTACCTGCTCGACGTCAATCTGCCCGGCGAGGATGGCCTTTCGCTGGCCAAGCGCATACGCAATGCCCAGCCCGGTGCCGGCATCATCATGATGACCGCGCGCACATCCGAGATGGACAAGATCAGCGGCTATGAGGTAGGTGCGGACATTTACCTGCCCAAGCCTTGTTCGCTGGAACAATTGAATGCCGCCATCGGAGCATTGGGGCGCCGCGTGGGGCATGCGCCTGCTGACAGCGGTGAGGTTGCGACCGCAGCAGTCTCTTCCGTGCTGTCGTTTTCGCTCAAGACACTTGAGGTTGAGGGGCCGGGCGGCGTTGCGCAGCTCACCGGCACCGAAGGCCGTCTGCTGGATGCCTTCTGCCACGCGGATTCAGGCCTGCTGACCTATGAGGCGCTGGCCAAACTTCTTGGGCGGGTCTATTCCTTCAAGGACTGGCAGGTATTCGCTGTCAACGTTACCCGCCTGCGCAAAAAGCTTATTGAAGTCGGCGCCCCCGAGCGCTGTCTGGTATCAGTGCGCAGCGTTGGCTATCAGTGCTGCATCCGTCTGACCCGCCGCTGATCGCTCGAGTCTGATCTCGTCGGGGTGGTCACTGGCGCGCAGCAGGCGTCCCATGGCGATCTGTCCCAGATTTGGCCCGCACTCGCCCTCATGCCAGGCCAGATGGCCTGCAATCAGTACCTGACGTACCACGCCCTCGGGGCGGTTGACCACCTGGCGCGATGAAAAAAGCGGCCGGTCAACAACGTCATAGGTGCTCTCGGGCTCCCAGCGCTTGAGTGCCTGCGGGTCGACCACACAGATGTCAGCCTGTACACCCACCCTCAGTTCACCCGTATTCAGCTTGAAAAACTGCGCCGGTTGCGATGTCAGGCGGGACACGGCGTAAGCCACCTGTTCCAGACCGTCTTCCTGGGCGAACTTCAGTGTGCGCAGGTTGCCGT
>SXZD01000041.1 GCA_005788065.1 Burkholderiales bacterium | reverse complement strand
GTGCGCATGCTGCGCGTGGTGCGGTTTGCAGCCAAGCTGAACTTTGAGATTGCACCGGCCACACGTGCGCCCATCGCCGACATGGCCGACCTCATCGAAAACGTGCCGGCGGCGCGCCTGTTCGACGAAATGCTCAAACTGCTGCAAAGCGGTTCGGCCATGGCCTGCCTGAAGCGCTTGCGGGTCGAGGGGCTTCACCACGGCCTGTTTCCGCTGCTCGATGCCGTGCTCGACCACCCCGAGGCAGAACCCTTCATCGCCATGGCGCTGGCCCGCACTGACGAGCGGGTACGGGCAGACAAACCCATCAGCCCCGGTTTCCTGTTCGCCTGCCTGCTGTGGCATCTGGTGCAGGAACGGTGGGTGGAACGCAAACGCGCGGGCGAAATCGAGATTCCGGCACTTTTTGCTGCCATGGACGACGTGTTCGACCGCCAGATCGACGGCATGGCCATACCGCGCAAGCTGACGGCTGACGTACGCGAAATCTGGGCGCTGCAACCCCGCTTTGAAAAACGCAACGGTAAAGCGCCCTTCCGTCTGATTGAACATCCACGTTTCAGGGCGGGTCTGGACTTTTTTGAACTGCGCGCAGCCAACCAGCAGGCCGACGACGTATTGGCACGCTGGTGGCGGCAATTCTCCGATCTGGAAGGCCACGGTCGTCAAGACATGGTCGATGCCTTGCAACGAGAACGGCAGGGGCGACAGCAAGGAAACAAAGCGGGCAATAAAGCGGGCCACAAACCAGCACGCATTCCGGAAAACAGGCAAGGTGCGGGCAAAGCCAATAACTTTGCGGCCGACGGCTCTGAGGGCCATGCGGGTGACTTGCGTCTCTCACCGGACGGATACAACGACGACGGCTTGGACAGCCCAAGCGGCGATAGCACCGGGGATTTTCAGTCGCTGGATCAGGCCGCGGGCGAGGTGCGCAAACGTCGCAGACGACGCCGTGGAGGCCGGGGAGGCTCGGGCGGGTCCAACGGCGACGCAGGCTCCGGTGGCGGGTCGGGTCAGTCGGGGCAGTCCGGTTCCGCAGCCCTACCCAGCACTACACCCTGATACGCTGATGCCTCTTTACACGGCTTTTATCGCCTTGGGCGCCAACCTCGGCGACCCGCCCCGCATGCTGGCTGATACGGTCCGCCGCTTGAGACTGCTTCATCTTGACGGGCCGCAGACCGGCACCAGTCGTTGTGATGAACCTTCTTTCAGTCCGTTTGGCGTCTCAGCCCTCTATCGCTCGGCTCCGTTTCAGGCAGATGGACCCGATTACTTCAATGCAGCGGTGAGGCTGTGTACCGATCTGTGTCCCGAAGACCTGCTCGGGCGTCTTCAGTCTCTGGAGAATGCGGGCGGACGGGTACGCAGCAGTATCAACGCACCCCGCACACTGGATTTGGATCTGCTGCTGCACGGCAACGAGCGTCGCAGCAGCGACTTGCTGACCCTGCCCCACCCACGCATGCATGAACGGGCTTTTGTGCTGCGACCGCTGATGGATCTGGGCGCAGGGGCATTGATGATTGCAGATATCGGAACCGTTGCCGGATGTGAAGTCTTGACACGCGGGCAGCGCATTGAAAGAATGCCGACCCCTTGGGTGGAGTGACCCCGTCACCAACCGCGAGGCCGACGATGCCACCGTATCAGGCATACCAGGGCCATGCGGTGGTTGCAGCGGTTATCAGTGCATCAAATTCGAGTGATCCCTCGAAAGTGATGCACGGCTTTGCGCTACACTGCGCCTGAAACTGATGCCGGATCGGCCGGTGCCGCATGCCTGCGGCAACGAACCCCATACCGGCGTGCCATGGAAGTGAGTTTGATTTGTTGCCTGAACGCTACAGACACATTGTGATCGAAGGCCCCATTGGGGTCGGAAAAACATCGCTGGCCCGCAAGATGGCGGAAAAGCTCAACGGTCAACTGTTGCTGGAAGAACCTGAAGAGAACCCCTTTCTGATCAAGTTCTACAAAGATGCGTCGCGTTATGCCCTGCCCACACAGTTGTTCTTCCTGTTCCAGCGGGTCAACCAGTTGCGCAGCCTGTCGCAGCGCGACTTTTTTGAAACACTGATGATCAGTGACTACCTGATCGACAAGGACAGGCTGTTTGCCTCGCTCACGCTGGACGAAGAGGAACTGAAGCTCTATCAGCAGATTTATGAGAACCAGCGCCCGCATGCGCCCACGCCTGATCTGGTCATCTATCTGCAGGCGCCCACCGAAAGCCTGATCGAACGCGTACAAAAACGCGGCAACAGCTATGAGCAGGGCATCTCCGCAAACTACCTGCGCGAACTGTCCGAGAGCTACAGCCGGTTTTTCTATCACTATGATGAAGCACCGCTACTGATCGTCAACACGCAGCATCTGAATCCCATCGACCAGGACGAAGATTTCGACCTGCTCATCCGTCAGATTGAAACCATGCGCGGCAAGCGCGAGTTCTTCAATCGAGCCGCCTGATATAGAAACAGAAACGGACACACCATGAGCGCTCAACCGAAGCAGGGAACCGACCCGATGGCACAGCCACCGGTCACTGTGACGCGTCTGGCCGCCATGAAGACAGCCGGCGAGAAGATCGCCATGCTGACCTGTTACGACGCCAGCTTTGCCACGCTGATGGACAACTGTGGCGTGGACATCCTGCTGATCGGCGACTCGCTGGGCATGGTGGTAGCAGGTTACGACTCCACCCTGCCGGTCACCATGGAACAGATGCTCTATCACACTGCCTGCGTGGCTCGTGGCGCCCGCAGACCACTGGTGATTGCCGACATGCCGTTTGGCAGCTACCAGAAAAGCCCTGAGCAGGCCTATGAGAACGCTGCCCGGTTTCTTGCGGCCGGCGCCCACATGGTCAAGCTTGAGGGCGGTGAATGGTTGATGCCAACCATCGAGTTTCTGGTTCGCCGCGACATACCGGTCTGCGGCCACATCGGCCTGACTCCCCAATCGGTGCACGCCCTTGGCGGTTACAAGGTGCAAGGGCGAGGTGACGAAGCCGCAGCACGCCTGATGCGCGAGGCAAGCAGCCTTGAGAACGCCGGGGTGAGTCTGCTCGTGCTTGAGGCGATTCCGCGCGAAGTGGGCGCAAACATCAGCAAATCCATTAAAATTGCGACCATCGGCATTGGCGCAGGTCCTGAATGCGACGGCCAGGTACTGGTCATGCACGACCTTCTGGGCGTTTATCCGGGGCGCAAGGCGCGGTTTGTACGTAACTTCATGGAGGGCTCTGACTCCGTGCAAAGCGCCTTCACCCGTTATGTCAAAGCCGTCAAAGAAAAAGAATTTCCGGCAGCCGAACACTGCTTCTAAGACACACACACAAAAATGAAAATCATCTCTTCCATCGCGGATCTGCGCGATCAGTTGCGGGGTCAAAACCGCATCGCGTTTGTCCCGACGATGGGCAACCTGCACGAGGGTCATCTATCGCTGATGCGTCTGGCCCAACGCCATGGCGACCCGGTGGTGGCCAGTATTTTCGTCAACCGCCTGCAATTCGGTCCCAACGAAGATTTCGACAAGTATCCGCGCACCATGGAGCGCGATATCGCCATGCTCGAAAAAGAAGGCGTGTATGTGCTGTTTGCACCTACCGAAAAAGACCTGTACCCCGTTCCGCAAGACTTTCGGGTAACCCCACCAGGCGACTTGGGCGACATCTTGGAGGGCGAGTTTCGCCCCGGCTTTTTCAATGGCGTGAGCACGGTTGTCACTAAACTGTTCAATTGCACACAGCCACGGGTGGCCGTATTTGGTAAAAAAGACTATCAGCAATTGATGGTCATCCGTCGCATGGTGTCGCAACTGGCCATGCCGATCGAGATCATTCCGGCCGACACGATTCGCGAAACCGACGGTCTTGCCATGTCGTCACGCAATGGCTACCTGACTACCACCGAGCGGGCAGAGGCGCCGCATCTGTACCGTGTGCTTCAGCAAACCCGGCAGCAGTGGCTTGACGGCGCTGGCCGAACAGACCGACTGCTCCAACTGGAAGCCGATGCCCGTCGCATTTTGCTTGAACGTGGCTGGCAACCGGACTACATTTCAATCAGGATGCAGAAAAACCTGCTTACCCCCAGCCAAGCCGACCTAGACGCCAATGAAGCGCTGGTGATACTGGCGGCGGTCAAATTGGGCGCGACCCGCCTGATCGACAATCTGGAGATCTGAACATGCAACGCGAAATGCTTCTGGGCAAAATCCACCGTGCCAAGGTAACGCACTGCGAATTGCACTACGAAGGCTCATGCGCCATCGACGAAAACCTGCTGGAAGCATCCGGTATTGTCGAGTTTCAGCGCATTGACGTGTATGTGATCGACAACGGCGAACGCTTTTCCACGTATGCCATCAAGGGCGAGCGCGGCAGCGGCATGATTTCGCTCAATGGCGCGGCAGCGCGTCGGGCACAAAAAGGTGACTTGGTCATCATTGCAACCTACGGAATGCTCGACGATACCGAAGTGGCCACCTTTCAGCCCAAACTGGTGTTTGTAGACGACAACAATCGCATGGTCGAAAAGCGCGGCTTCATTCCGACGCAAGCGATGTGAACACGCAGCCGCACCTGACAATGCGGCTCAAGCGATGCTGGCCGTGATTGCCTTGAACTGCTGCACCAGCACCTCTGCATCATTGGCTATGGTTTCAACCAGACCCGACATGAAGTCACCGAAGTCTTCGTCGTCGACGCGCCGATAAGGAATCTGTAGCGACAGCACCACGGTCATGCGCTCCAAATCCAGCCCCATGACGGGTAGCCACTGGGTTTTTGCCTCTTCGGGCAGGATATCCGCACCCACTCCGGGCAACTGCGCCTCCAGTGCCAGCCGCTGGCAGGTGTAGTTGGCATGCAGCAGCGATGGCGCCATCTGGGAAATCTCCTGCTCATTGCCGGTAAACACGTCAGCCACCAACATCATGAAATGCGAGTCTGGCGGTGCGACGATGCGGAACCGTGGCTCACCCTGCAGGGGAATGATGAGGGTGTTGGGCGCAGCCGGGTCTGGCTGTGCAGCCATGTCGATGGACGAAAGCAGCGCAATCAGGTCATCAAGCCGCGTGGGAGCCTGACTGGCGCCGACCGAAAACGCGGTGGGACCTTGGGCTGAGCCGGACACACCGCCTGCTGCCTGGTAGCCCGATGGGCTCGCGATGGCGGACGATGTGGGGGATGACGTGACGGATGACGTGGCGGGCACTAGTCCTGCGGGTGAACGACCGAGCCGTTTCTGAAAATCAAAAGATGAAGACCCAGTTGAACCAACTTGGGTGCCAGCCTGTCTGCCGAATGGGGAATTTGAACTCATTGATTTAACCTCCTGTTCTTGTGAGTGAACAATTCGGTCCAAAGAGTTCGATTTTTTTCAGACTATTTTGGGTGTGATGTCAGGCGGGCTCGGACAAGCGTCCTGTCAGCCAGGGGTATATGCCTCAACCCAATCCAAAAATGCCGGACGCGACTACGCATGCCCCGCAGAAGCGCGACGCAGACGGTCCGCCACACCCTCCCAATCGGCTGTCGCCGGCGCTTGCTCGACCCATATGGCCCTGACTGGCTGATGATCGGCCCAGCGCAGCGCCGCATACAGATCATGGGCAATCTCGTGTACGTCATTGGACAGTGGCATGTAGAGTCCTGCGCGGTCACTCAGGCCCTGCCCGATCAGGTAGCGCTGGGTCTGTTCCGTGTAACGCAGGCTGCCAGAGAATCCGGAGGCCGGGTTTCCGTCGGTTGGGGCACCCGTCATGTCATCTGGCCTGTGAGCGGTGTCCAGATGCTCCTTGAGTAATTGGCGCGATACAGCCTGCAAACCGTTGGCAGCGGCAGCCTGAATCACAGACGGCGACCAGCCCAGCACCACCACCGGCAACGCACCGGTCAGGGCACAACTGTGAAGCACATCAGCCATCGCCGATGCGGGCACCTGACGCAGGGGTTTTTGCGGGGCGTAATGACTTTCCAAAGAACCGGAAACACGCGGCGCATGCGCATCCGGGCGGGCCACCCGCTGCCCCAGCGCGTTTTCAATGGCCTGGGCACTCAGGTCGCCAGGGCGCAGCAGCACCGGGTAACCCCGTGATACATCAATGATGGTCGACTCAATACCGACATTCGCCTCACCCCCATCAAGCACCAACGGAATGCGCCCGCCCAACTCTTCCATGACATGAGCGGCCTGCGTCGGACTGATGCGTCCGAACCGGTTGGCCGAGGGCGCAGCAAGGGCTCCACCACCCGCACGCTTGAGTGCGCACAGCAGCGACTGGGCACCCGGATGGCCAGGGCACCGCAAACCGACGGTAGGCTGTCCGCCGGTCAGCAGGTCAGACACACCCTCACGGCGCGGGACGATGAGCGTCAAGGGACCCGGCCAGAACACGTCAGCCAGACGCTGCGCCAGCTCGGACCATTGCCCGGCCCAACGCAGCGGATCGTCACCATCGGCGATGTGAACGATCAGCGGATGATCTGCAGGACGGCCCTTGGCCTCAAAAATTTTTCGCACGGCGTCAGGCTGCGTTGCATCCGCACCCAAGCCGTAGACGGTCTCGGTCGGAAACGCGACCAATTCTCCAGCCAGCAGCAATTCAACGGCGTTTTGCACCGATGCGTCGCTCAAGGGCAGACAACGGGTTGAGAACGTCATTGACCGATGCGCAGATGAACGCGGACAGCATCTGCTGCGCGCAATGCCTCATCGAGCGTGCCCGCCACACAGGTGATATGCCCCATCTTGCGACCGCGCCTGGCCTGCGTCTTGCCGTACAGGTGAAGTTTCACTTCGGGCATGCAAAGAACACCCGCCCAATCGGGCTCGCGTGCTTCCTCGGAGCCCGGTTCAAACCACAGGTCTCCCAGCAGGTTGACCATGACGGCGGGGGAATGCTGACGCGTGCTGCCCAGCGGCAGGCCGGCCAATATGCGCGCCTGCTGCTCGAACTGGGAGGTCACGCAGGCGTCGATGGAGTAGTGACCACTGTTGTGCGGGCGCGGCGCCATTTCATTGACGAGCAACTGTCCGTCAGTGAGCAGAAAAAACTCGATGCACAGTACGCCCACATAATTGAGCTTGCTGGCCATGGTACGGGCAATGTCGGCTGCCTGCGCCGCGATAGCAGGCGGCACACGCCCCGGCACGACAGAAATGTCGAGGATGCCGTCGCGGTGACTGTTCTCTGCAATGGGGAAGGTATCGCACTGCCCTGCCCGGTTGCGTGCCACGATCACCGAGAGTTCCAGCGCCAGACTCAGGCGCTTTTCCAGAACGCATTCAACACCCTTGAGATCTGCGAATGCCTGCTGCAATTGCGCCAGCGTTGAGACCCGTACCTGTCCTTTGCCGTCATAACCCATGCGCGCTGTCTTGAGGATACCTGGCAAGAGCTTTTCCAGCGCAGGGGTGATGTCGTCAGGTGAGCAGATGGGCGCATGGGGTGCCACCGGGACACCGCACGATACAGCGAATGCTTTTTCGGCCAGACGGTTTTGCGCGACCGATACCGCATGTGCATCCGGGCTGACTGCACAGCTTTGGGCCAGACGGGCAAGGGCCTGCGCAGGAACATTTTCAAATTCGGTGGTGACCGCCACACAGTGCGCTGACAATTGGTCCAGCTCCTCTTCATCAAGATAATCGGCCTGCAGATGACGGTCGGCCACGGCGGCAGCCGGGCTTTCTGCGGCGGGGTCGACCACCATGACCCGGTAGCCCATGGCCTGCGCGGCTGCACAGAACATGCGTCCGAGTTGTCCACCACCAAGCAGGCCGAGAAACTGTCCGGGGCTCGCTGCAGGTGCGTCGGCGGGAGTGCGGTTCATTTGTTCAGGCTCCGGGCAGCGTCATGGCTCGTGCAACAGCCGTCTGCTCCGCCCGCAGATCTTTAAGCGCCGTCGCAAGCCGCTCATCGTTCAGGGCCAGGATGGCAGCAGCAGACAGTCCGGCGTTGGCTGCACCGGCTTCACCGATGGCCAGCGTCAGCACGGGAATGCCCTTGGGCATCTGCACGATGGACAG
>SXZD01000040.1 GCA_005788065.1 Burkholderiales bacterium | reverse complement strand
GACGGAGGGATTCGAACCCTCGATTCAGGTTTGTGCCCAAATGCTCCCTTAGCAGGGGAGTGCCTTCGACCTCTCGGCCACGTCTCCGGAAGCGGCGATTATAGCGGTTTTTTGTCGGCGGTGGCGACATCCCCGCCCGGGGGTTGGCTGACCTGCGATTCCGCAGTTCCCGGACCGCCCAAGCCCGCGGCCTTTGCCGCCTTTCCCAAGCCTGCAGTGCTCTCTACGCTGCCCCCCAGCCATTTGACCATCATGCCGACCGCATCGCTGTCATAGAGCAGGCCGGAGTGCGTTGCCCACCGCCATGGGTAGAGGTCCTGCAGGAGCACGTTCGTAACCCCCGGCTCTCTGATGAACTGTTTTTCCACCGGTCTGACGACCCAGTCCACGCTGGTGGCTATGACATAGTTGCGGTTGCCGGGTTGTGAGATGGGGCCGTCATTCAAACGTCTGATCACCGCAGAATCCGGGCTCTGCTGTCCGCAGGCCACGCAGTACGTGTATTCACCTTTGCCGCTGACGCGCTCAGTACCGCGCAGGCTGGGCGCCACAGCGACCATGACATCCACCTTGTCCGCGCCGCCAAGGACTTTTGCATAGTAGTGAATGAGGGTGCCGCCCTGGGAGTGTCCCACTAGGTTGACTTTGTCTGCGCCTGTGATGCGTCGCACCCGTTCAACCTCGTGTGCCAGACGCTTCGCTGACTCTTCCATGGACACCAGTCCGTGCACCCACGAGTCGGCAGCGTGTCCGCCATAGTTGTAGGCATAGGCGCAGATGCCTGCATTGTGCAGGGCAGGGCCCAAGGCCGAAAATGCCAGCATCATGTTGGCAAAGGTGCCGTGCACCATCAGCACCGGGCGTTGGCCGGGCGCGGGTTTGCATGTGTCAGGGTTGACGCCGGGCGGTGTGCGGTTCCAGTCCAGCAGGTTGCCAACGGCATTGAGGGTGAGCGAGCGCGGCACGGGCAACGGTGTCCTGCGTTCAGGGGCGACATCCGCGGATAGCCCCGGCGAAACCTCAGACACCGCCTCGCCACCGGTTCCGGCACAGGCGCTCAGGGCAATACCCGCAGCAAGTGCGGTTGCCAACACGCCCCGCGCCTTCAACATCAAAGCCAGCCGCGTTGTTTCAGACGTTTGTGCAGCCATATGGTGATTCCGAACATTCCCAACAGTGACAATGGATAGCCGAACTCCCATTGAAGTTCCGGCATGTGCTGAAAATTCATGCCCCACACGCCACTGAAGATGGTGGGTACTGCAAAAATGGCAGCCCAGGCGGCCAGTCGGCGGGTGTCGTCGTACTCTTCCAATTTCGGGTACTGGCTGGCGTGGCGCACGTCTTCAGCGGCCAGGACGGGTAGCTCAAACTGGTTGGCCAACTGGTTGACGGTTGCATCGTCGGGCTGTTCGTAGGCCAGCCAGTAAAAACCGGGCACAGCCTTCTGTATCTGTATGGCGTCCGGTGCAATGTCGCTGATCTTCTGACCGGATTCGTAGTAGCTGCTGTTGATGAGCATGCGCCCTCCCTGTGGTTGGGCAGGCATCAAGTCTGTCGCCTGCCGGCTGACGGGTGTCTGGTGGGTGCCTGCGGGTGAACATGGGGTTGCCCGCAGGGCGACGCCGTCAGTCTAACAGCGAGGTAGCGTGGTGCAAGTCTTACGCGATCTTGCGTCGGGCTACGCGGGCCGGCTTTTTGCGGGCGGTCTGCTTGACCGTCAGGCTGCTCAGCGTCAGGGCTGTACCGGCAAACAGTCCGATGGCGACGGCCACATCGACGGTGGTGTCCAGGCCATAGAAAAGCGGCATGCCGGCGAAGATGAGAGCGGCCATGACAACGGCGATCAGGGCGGCAATGTTGCTGTACAGTGTTTTTGCGGTTTCCATGATGCACTCCTTGGTAAAGGTGGAAAACTGTCGGCGTTGTCTCTGTGCGGGTTGCGCCGAGTTACTGACCAACGAGTCAACAATACGCCTCCCCATTAGAGGGGGCAATCTAAAAATTCACTGCGTAATGTAACATTGAAAAATGTAATTAATATCATTGCCTCAGACTGTCGACTGCTATCATCCTGTCAGTGACCACTCAAAACAAGCAACCGAACGCCATGGCTTCTTTCGCAGACAATCTCAAGACGCTTCCCTCCATCGAAAACCTCGCATCTATCAGCCTTCGCGGGCCGGACGGGGTGGAGGTGGCCCGTATCGAAAACCGCGCCGGCTCTCAGGGTTCGCTGGCGGTGTATGCGCATTTGTTGGCTGAGTTTGGCGTGATCGACAGTCAGGCCGCGCAGGCTGGCCTGTCGTTGTATGCAGAACACACCCCAGACGCCCGGCAAAACCCGGGCAAGCATCCGAATATTGACCGCTTGCTGGCCATTGAGGCCGGCGGTTGTGCGCTGTCGGGCGTGGTGACCCCCAAAGGCTGATGATGCGGCCCACGCCACTGCAACGTCTGCGCGCCATCCGCGCGACACCCAAAGCGCTGCTGGTGCAGTTGTTGGCGGTTGTGGTGTCGCTGATGGTCTACCGCTTTACGCTGGTTCTGGTGGGCGCGCCCTTGCCGGTTCTGGCGTGGGTGCTGCTGCAGGCGGTTGTAGCGGCGGGCCTCGCGCGCCTGTTGCATAGTGACCGCTGGTGGTTCTGGATACATCTGGGCTTCGGACCCGGTGCGCTCGCAGCCAGCCTGCTTCACATACCGGCGCTGTGGTATCTGGCTCTGTTTGTGGTGTTGGCCGTTGTTTATGGCAGCCATTTCAGGTCGCAGGTTCCGCTCTTCCTGTCCAATGACAGGACAGCCCAGACGCTATTGGGTTTGATTCCGGACAACGAGCCGATGCGCTTTCTCGACTTTGGCTCTGGTTTGGGCGGTGTGGTGCGGGCAGTGGCAGTCAAGCGTCCACTGATAGACTGCGAGGGGGTGGAAGGGGCGCTGGGGCCCGCCATGCTGGCGCGACTGCTGGCGCTGGGGCGGCGCAACTGCACGCTGCGCTGGGGTGACTTCTGGAAGACAGACCTGGCACCCTATGACATGGTGTACGCCTTTCTGTCGCCGGTGCCGATGCCGGCCGTCTGGGATAAAGCCTGCCGCGAAATGCGGGAGGGTGCCTTGCTGGTGTCCAACAGCTTTGTCATACCGGGTGTCAAACCCATCCGCACGGTTCAGGTGGATGACCGGCGGTCGACACGGCTGTACGTATACCGGATTCCCCCGTTGCCTAAAAAATTCTCAACCCAGTAAATAGTGTGATGTTTCAGTGCTTTGGTTAACATATCCACATCGATAATCACATTTTTTGTGTAAAACCTCTAAACTGTCTGTGACACATGCTGTGCTGCGGGCAGACAAGATAAAACACACGTTACTTCAGACACCTGGGTCTGTGTGCAATGCAATAAAGCGGCTATGGGAGGGGTGGTCCCGTTCCTCCAAGCGGCTTGTCCCGGTGCCAGTCTGTCGTCCGCCGACGCTGCGTCTGCAGGTGGATAACCGTCAGGTCATGTCCGGAAAGACGCTGTAAATCTCTTCGCTTTCCAGTTCCACCCGGTAGACGCGCCACAGCCCTTTGCGTTCATCTTCGGCATAGCAACGCACCAGGAAATGGTCTGCATTGCACGTGGAGGGGCGGAACTCAATGGACTCGCACGACGGCAGGCCGAAAACCCGTATGCTGGGCATCAGCTCGTTTGAGTTGCCGATTGGGTGGGTGCGCCACGGCGGAGGGAATGTGTCGCTGCAGGCCGATGGGCCAAACAGGCTTTCTTCGCGCTTGCGCTGCTGCTCGGCAGTCATGTTGGACCACTGCAGCATGAGTGCGCCAAGCATCAGCCCGATACTGACCACAAAAAAAGGGCTTCGTCGCGCCTCCTTGCCAGACGGTTTGTCTTTTTGATCGACCATCACATCCCCCCGCGTTGAAGCATGAACCTGTTTGATGGATCCATTGTTCAACAAGTGTGTCGCAATCGATTGTGCGATCAATCCCTTAAAGCGGTTGCTTTTGTCATTCAGCGCTGACTGACTGGCTCAGGTCGATTGCAACGGTGAGGGTAAAACCGGTCAATTCACCATTGTCACTGGCAAAGGTCATGTCCCGACGGACTTCAACGCAGGTCCAGCCAGTGTTGTCGATGCGCATGCGCAGACGGCTGATGCAACTGGCTTGGCGATTGAGCATTTGGGAGCGGATGCTTCGCAACTCCGCTTGTACGTCGTCGCGGTGCAGGCAGTTCAGATAATGCTCGAATCCGACAGACCCGCCGGTCGTTGTTTTGTACAGCGAACCCTGGGGCACGGGGGGTGCAGCCTCCCAATGCAGGGTGTATTCCAGCAGGTTGTTGTTGCCCTTGGCGTGGGCGGCGGGTGTCTCTCCGGTTATCGATCCGGCATGTGACGGGCTGACCGTGTTTGCTGCGCGGCTGGCCGGTTGATTTGAGTCTCGGCTTACCCACCGACCAATCACGCGACAGGATTTGGAGAACTCGTGAATGGCGTTGACCGGGTGACCGTTCTGCGGATAGGCATGGGAAACAAGGCGTCGATGGGTGAACTGTCCGATACGCTCGATCAGCGACGCTTTCAGCGAACCCCATGTGCCGGAATTGTCTGATTTGCCGGAGCCATCGTGCATCAGCGTCATGACCGACGCAACACCTCCCGTAGTCGCTGGGGCTTGCGACGGGGTGCTGCCGGTCAAGGAGTGCGCTGTGTGCGACATGTGTGTGTTCCGGTAAAAACCATACTCACACTGTATGTCGCCTGGAGGTATTTTCCATGCCCCCGATGTAGGGGGAACCTGTTATGCAGGTCAGATGCGGGTCAGCCTTTGATGCCCAGCTTGCGGAAAGCGGCCACGGCTTGGCTGCGGGAATTGACGTTCAGACGCTCAAACGCTTCTTTGAGGTGGTGCTTGATGGTTTCGGGGCTGACGTCCAGATTGCGGGCGATCTCTTTGTTGGTCAGTCCGAGGGCCACAAACTCCATGACCTCGACCTGTTTGGGCGTGAGATCCTTGCCTGCGTTCTCGTTTTCGGTGGTCTTGCGGGCCAGACGCTCTGCGAGGGTCTCTACCTTGCCTTCTTCATTGGGTTTGACCAGACCGGCCGCAATGAAAGTTTGCAGCAACTCTTCCGATGCTTTTTCAAACGACAGCATTTTGGGCAACACCTTGACGCGGGTGTCCTCGCGCAGGTTCTGGTCTGCGATGAATTTGTTGTCGCCGGTGGCCAGCACCAGCAGACTGTCGGAGTGGTGGGTCAGCAGGTAATCCAGCACTTCGGAGGGTTTGGCATCTTTCAGATTCAAGTCGGCGATGATGGCCACCGGCTTGTTGTTGGACAGCCATGCGCGTGCCTCTGCAAGGCTCGGAACACTGGCCAGATTGAATTCGGGGAACAGCAGGCGCAACAGGTCGCTCATGCCGGCGGCAAACAGCGGGTGATCTTCGATGGAAAGGATGGATGCGCGGCTAGCTGTATCTGTCATGGTGTGCGAGGCAGTGGGGCTACCTAATGGGGTTAACTCGCGCTAGTGTAAACAAAAGTGCCCCGCTTGCATCAGAAGATACCCTCGATTTTTCGGGGTTTTCAGACAAAGACCAAAAGTTTGTGCACAATAGCCGCTGCTTCGGGGGCAGAACCGCCCGCCGTCGTATTTCCAACAGAGTTCACAACTTGATAAACAGACTGATAGGAGACGTTAGCATGGCCATGTCCATTGAATCCAAACTGGGTGACCTGCTCGAAAACGCGGATGCCAAAGCCATTCTCGAAAAGCACATGCCCGGCATCAGCACCCATCCGCAAATCGGTATGGGTCGCGGTTTTGCACTGTCCATGGTTGCCAAGTTCTCCGGTGGCCTGATCACCGACGACATGCTGGCCAAGGTCGATGCGGACCTGAAGGCGCTGGGCTGACAGGGCGCCTGAGGCGACCTGCCGCTCAAACAGGTGGTCGACGCCGATCACCTGTGTCTTTTCGGTCTCCGGCCTGATTGACGCTTTGGCCGGTGACCGTTCAAGCTGCGACGGGGCCTCTGGCCCCGTTTGCATTTCTTTCGCAGTGCATCGCAATTTTGCGGGCCAGAGGTTTGCAAAGCGCGGCCGGCAGGTCGTGTCCCATGCCGGGTATGATGTCCAGCGTTGCACCTTCTATCAGCTTGGCCACCCGCTTGCCGCAAGCCGGTTTGAGCAGTGGGTCAGCCGCCCCGTGGATGACCAGCGCCGGGGTGCGTATGCTGCGCGTCCACTTTTCGATGCTGCCGGTGGCCACCACGGCATTGGTCTGGCGCAGGACTCCGGCCGGACGGCGTGAACGGTTCCAGCTGGCGGTGGCAGCTGCGCGCAGTTCATGCGCCGGGGTGGGGTAGTCCGGGCTGCCGATCGCAGAAAACACGCCTTCGATGTGGTCGCAGAACGCATCCAGCGATTTGTCGCGCGGTTTGCGCAGGAACATCTTATGCAGCACGCTGAAGTCCGGGTTGGGTAGTGACGGATGGTTGGTGCTGGTCATGATCAATGACAGCGAAGCAAAACGCTGCGGATGTTTGGCTGCCGCCAGCTGGGAAATCATGCCACCCATGGAGATGCCGGCCACATGCGCGCGCTGCAGGTGCAGCGCGTCCATCAGTCCGATCAAATCGTCTGCCATCTCGTGCATGGTGTAATTGCTGGGGATGTGCAATCCGATTTTGGCGCGCATGAAAGCCAGCGGCATGCTGACACGCACGTGACGGTTAACCTCCGAGCTCAGTCCGATGTCGCGGTTGTCAAAGCGGATCACTCTGAAGCCGCAATCCACCAGTTCCCGGCAGAAAGCGTCGGGCCACATGGTGAGCTGGCAGCCCAGGCCCGCTACCAGCACAATGGCAGGCGCATCGTCAGAGCCGATGGATTCGTAAAAAATGTTGATACCGTTGGCGCTGACTGTTGCGCTGTGCCAAGTTTGTGAGGAGTTGACCATGTATTAGTAGCCCGGTTCCAGTTTTGCCTTGTTAGAATCGTGAACTGATGTTCGACAAAAGTGTTTCATGTTATCTCAGACCAATAGGTCAGTGTAAAAGAACGGCAACAGGGCAACGGCGCGATTTACACAACAGCACCGACAAGAATCCGACAGCGACCGAGGAGACAATGGCTTACCTGATGGCAATT
>SXZD01000039.1 GCA_005788065.1 Burkholderiales bacterium | reverse complement strand
GTTCGCACCACACTTCGAGTTCCGCTTTCCGCGCATCGGAGACCTCGCTGCCCGCGGCATGCAACTGACGCTGCGCAACGCACTGGAGCCCTGGCATGTGATGGGTGAAGAAGGAACAGCCGGTGGTACGGTGCGTTTTGTGGACTCGTCACTGGAACGTCTGGAAACCCATGTATCCGGATGGGATGCCGATCGTTTCCGGCTGCTGTGCAATGGCGAAGAAGTGCCCCTGCAACCCACTGGCCGCGTGGGCGAATTCGCCGCGGGTGTGCGTTACCGTGCCTGGCAGCCCGCATCCTGCCTGCATCCAACCATTGGTGTGGATACCCCCCTGACCTTCGATATTTGCGACACCTGGAACGGCAGAAGCATCAGCGGCTGTCAGTACCATGTGGCACATCCGGGTGGACGCAATTACGATACATTCCCCATCAACAGCTTCGAGGCGGAAAGCCGCCGACTGGCGCGCTTCTTCCGCAGCGGGCACTCTGCGGGTACACTGCAAGTCAGTCGGCTGGAAAAATCGCTCGCTCACCCGTTCACACTGGACATGCGACGCTCCGCTCTGAAGTAAAATGGTCTCTGAATGAGTCATTAAAAGACACACGCGACCCCGAGGACTGCCGCGCTCCAGCGGCAGATCCACACGTATAACGCGTCTTGCACAGGAACCGAATGAGCGTCGTACCTGAAGACCTGAATCCGGATGGCGGACTGCTGCATGACAGCCTGTCGGTCGCGCCGGCGTCAGATACCGAATTGCGCACGCCAGACGAGGTTTACGACAGCGATGGCCTGCGCAAGCCATATCAGGGGTTTTTCCGCTCATTGGGTTCGCAGGCCCGATCTACGGGGCTTGATCAACTGCAGGCGGATCTTGCCCGGACCATCCGCGACAACGGCATCACCTACAACGTTTATGCAGATGCCACCCATGGCCCGGCCCGCCCCTGGTCACTGGACCTCATTCCGCTGATTATCGACGCTGAACAGTGGCAGCACATCAGCACGGCCGTGCAGGAACGCGCCAGCTTGCTCAATCTGATGATGGCCGACATCTACGGTGAGCAACGCCTTCTCAAAGAGGGGCTGCTGCCTCCGGCATTGATTCATGCCGACCCCGGCTACCTCAGGCCCATGGCGGGACACAAGCCACCACGCGATGTATGGCTGCACCTGATTGCGCTGGATTTGGGCCGCTCGGCGGACGGGCGCTGGTGGGTAGTCAATCACCGCACGCAGGCTCCATCGGGTCTGGGCTATGTGCTGGAAAACCGCCTGTCGATTTCCCGCACGTTTCCGGGTGCTTTCCGCAATCTGCACATCCAGCACATCGCCTCTTTTTACAAGCAATGGCTGGACTCGGTGCGCCAACTCAGCGAAATGGGTGAAGGTGCCCGCATTGCACTGCTCACACCCGGCCCGTACAACGAAACCTACTTCGAGCATGTTTATCTGGCCCGCTATCTGGGCATTACGCTGGTGGAAAGCCAGGACCTCCAGGTACGCAACCAACGCCTCTACATCAAGACCGTTCACGGCACCGAGCGCGTACACGTCCTGCTGCGCCGGGTGGACGACACCTGGCTGGACCCGCTGGAACTACGACCCGATTCGCAACTGGGTGTGGCCGGACTGCTTCAGGCGGTGCGTGCCGGGCACGTCCTGGTGGCCAACATGCCGGGCAGCGGTTGGCTGGAAAGTCCCGCGCTGCATGGTTTCATGCCGGGCATTGCCAAGGCCTTGCTGGGCAAAAAACTTGAGATTCCCAGCGTGCCGAGCTGGTGGTGCGGAGAGCCGCCCTGCTGGGCCGCCGCATCAGGCCGCATCGGCGAGTTGGTGATCAAGCGCGGTCCGGCTCTGCGCAACACCAACATACCGGGCAGCGTCATGGGATCGAAACTGACCCATGCAGAGAAACTGCAGTGGACCGCACGCATTGCCCGCAATCCTGAGCACTTCACAGCACAGGAGACGCTTCCGCTCTCGACACTCCCGGTCTGGAAAGAGGGTCAGTTCGAAAGACGCAGCATCATGTGGCGCGTGTATGCCTGCTCGGACGGACAAGGCGGCTACCGGGTGCTCCCCGGCGGACTGACGCGTATTGCTGGCGATGCCAGCGGCAATGTGTCCATGCAACGGGGCGGTTCCTCTGCCGATACATGGATAGTGTCGGCCAACGAAGTCGACCACACCACCCTATTGCGCGACCGGCTTAAAGCAGAGGACGTTCGCGCGCTGCGGCGCCCCGTCTCCAGCCGGGCCGCAGAAAACCTTTTCTGGTTGGGACGTTACAGCGAGCGGGCCGACTACACGCTCATCCTGTCCATCATCTGCCTGCACAGACTGCAGGGGCAGGCCACCGTGCCGCCCGACCTGCTACAACTGATGATGGACATTGCCAGCGACTATGGTGCATTCAGCAAGCCGCAGGCCGGTTTTGCGACGACGCCGGAACTGTTTGAAAGTGCGTTGATCAATGCCATGCACGACAGCACAGCCCAGAAAACTGGCTGCTATTCGCTGGGCTTCAATCTTGGACAACTCAGCCGCATCGCCGCACAGATCCGCGACCGGCTGTCCAACGAACACTGGCGCACCATCAATGAAGCAGCCGCGCTTCTCGATCGCTCAGACACTCCCGCGACCGGCGTGCAGAACAAACTGGCGCGCGCCCGACTGTTGCTCAATGCCATCAATGGTGAACAAACCGACCACATGACGCGTGATGACGGATGGCGATTCCTGACGCTGGGCCGGCAACTGGAGCGCCTCATCCTGCAGGTGCAGGCCATGTTGCGCCTACTGGACAATCCGCATCCCTTCGACGAGCGTAACCTCGAGTTTGTAACAGCACTGGCCGACAGCGTCATCACCTATCGTGCGCGCTATCAGCACCGATTCGAATGGCTTCCCCTGATCGACCTGCTGCTGTTTGATGACGACAATCCCCGTTCGATTGCACGCATCAATTACAAGATTGCAATGACCCTGAAAAAACTGCCGGGCGCTTCCGAATCGCTGATGCAGCAGTTCAACGATGTGAGGCATCCGCCATCC
>SXZD01000038.1 GCA_005788065.1 Burkholderiales bacterium | reverse complement strand
TGGGCATGGCCTCTGACCGTTTCGGCCGCAAGCCGGTCATCGCATTCGGCCTTTTGCTGTTTGCAGCGGGTTCTCTGTGGGCGGCGTGGGCGCCGTCAGTGGAGCAGTTGGTGTGGGCGAGGGCGCTGCAGGGTTCTGGTGCCATTTCGGCTGCGGTCACCGCATTTTTGGCGGATGTCACCCGTGATGAAGTGCGATCGAAGGCCATGGCCATGATAGGCGGCTCCATCGGTCTGACGTTTGCCCTGTCGCTGGCTTTGGCGCCAGTCTTGTACAGTTGGGTGGGTATGTCGGGTCTGTTCGAACTCACGGCACTGCTGTGTGGCGCTGCCCTGTGGGTGGTGTTCACGCGATTGCCGAAGGAGCCTGCCCAATCACCCGCTCAGTCCCCCGCTGGCTCTCCCGCCCTAGCGCCTGTTGCCGTGGGGGAGGCACCCCGACTGCACACGGACGCCTCCTGGCGCGGGGTGGTGTTCATGCCTGACCTGCTGCGACTGAATGCGGGCATCTTTACCCTGCACCTCACACAGATGGCACTGTTCGTGGTCATGCCCCCCTTGCTGGTGAAGACGGCTGGTCTGATGGTTGACCAACATTGGCAGGTGTATCTGCCGGTTATTTTGCTGTCTTTTGTGTTCATGGTGCCGCCCATGATCTGGGCCGAGAAACAGGGCAAAACCAAGCAGGTCAAGCTGGCAGCCGTTTTGGTGATGGCCTTGGTGCAGGCAGCTTTTGCCATGGCCGGCGACAGTGCCTGGATGCTGTTTGCGCTGCTGGTGGCCTATTTCGTCTCTTTCAATCTGCTGGAGGCCATGTTGCCATCGTGGGTGTCGCGGGTGGCGCCGGCCAGTTCCCGAGGTCTGGCGTTGGGTGTCTACAACACCACGCAGGCGCTGGGCCTGTTTGCCGGTGGGTGGCTGGGTGGGCTTGTCAGCAAGCATTTTGGTGCAACCCACGTGTTTGAGGTCATCGCACTGCTGACCCTGTTGTGGTTTGTGGTCATACTCAAGCTCAAACCACTGCCGCGACGCACCCACCCGCCAGTTGCGGCCGACATGCAGGCGCAGACGGCCGGCGTGTGAGGTTTGCGCAATGTCCGGACATAACGAAGTTGAAACCGGCACCCGGGTACTGCCTGTCCACGGGTGTCTGACAGTCACAATTCCTCGATGATGGGAGCACGTGCCGATGAGCGCACTTGAACAACTCAAGCAACACAGCGTCGTAGTGGCCGATACGGGCGACTTTCAGGCCATGGCAGCCTTTGCTCCGCGCGATGCCACTACCAACCCCTCCCTCATCCTCAAGGCGGTTCAAAAGCCCGAATATGCCGGTCTGATGCAGCAGGTGGTGCAAGCCAATCGCCAAGCGTCGCGCGAGGAGCAGGTTGACCGTCTGCTGGTGGAGTTTGGCAAGCGCATCCTGCAGGTCATTCCGGGCCGGGTCTCTACCGAGGTGGATGCACGGCTGTCCTTTGACACCCACGCCACCGTGGAGCGTGCCCGCGGCATCATGGCTTTGTACCGCGATGCCGGCATCGACCCCGCCCGCATTCTCATCAAGATCGCTTCCACATGGGAAGGCATACAGGCCGCTGCTGTGCTGGAAAAAGAGGGCATACGCTGCAACCTCACGCTGCTGTTTTCCATCGAGCAGGCAGCTGCTTGCGCACAGGCCGGTGTGCAACTCATCTCCCCGTTTGTCGGTCGCATTTATGACTGGGCCAAAAAGCAGGCAGGCAGTAACTGGGATGAAGCCGCCATGGCGGGGGTGAACGACCCCGGCGTGCGGTCGGTGCGCCGCATTGTGGCCCATTACCGTCAGAACGGTATCAAGACCGAAATCATGGGTGCCAGCTTCCGCAATGTCGGACAGATTCTGGCGTTGACCGGATGTGACCTGCTGACCATCTCCCCTGAATTGCTGGCTGAGTTGTCCAAGCTGCCGGATGATGCCGTCAGCCTGCACTTGGGTAAAGACTGGCATGCGCAACAGGCGGTTGAGACCATCGGCACCACAGAGTCCGCATTCCGTTTCGGTCTGAACGAAGACGCCATGGCCACCGAAAAGCTGGCCGAGGGCATCCGTGCGTTTGTGGCTGATGCGCGCAAGCTGGACGCGCTGCTCGCGGCCGTCTGATGACCGCACAGACTTCCTTGCAAAGACCTATGGTCGGACTGTCTGGCGCCTTGCGTCACCATGCACTGCTGCTGGTTTTTGTCATCGCGGTTTCCAGTCTGGCCGGTGCGCTGTACCTGCAGCACGCGCTGGACTGGCAACCCTGTCCCTTGTGCGTGCTACAGAGGCTGGCATTCGTGGCGGTGGCCGTTTTTGCGTTGGCGGGGTGGCTGCTGGCGCGATCGTCGACGGGCGTGCTGCGCTCGTTCAAGGGTCTGACACTGCTGTCCGCGCTAGCGGGTGCGGCCACTGCAGGCCGCCATCTGTGGGTGAAGGCACATCCGGCCGTCTCCTGCGGTATCGACCCGCTGGAAACAGCGATCAACGCGCAGTGGTGGGTACAACAGTTGCCGTGGTTGTTGAAAGCCGACGGCCTGTGCTTTACTCCATTGCCGCCACTGCTGGGGCTGCAGTTGCCGACTTGGTCGCTGTTGGTGCTGCTGCTGATGGCGGTGTTGTCTCTTCTGCAGACAACCCGGCAATCAAACCCGATCTGACACGAAGACGGGCTTGAACAGCCGCTTCAATTGAGCGTGATGGTGCCTGTCTCAACCCAGGTCAGGTGACGGGGTTGGTGCTGATAGTGCTGCTTGATGGTCTTTTCCAGCCGTTCTACATAGCCCAGAAAGCTGCCGAAGGCGGCACGCGCCTCGGGGCTGCCGTCGCGGTTGACGGTGGCCAGCAGGGTGCTCAGTGCTTCGTCCAGACCTTCATCATACGGAAACAGGTCCTGAGACTGTGCGCTGGCCTGCGCTTGTCCCTGACATGCTGCTTCGATGGTGTCGATGGCCAGAGGTTCGTCAGCAGCTTTTAGAATCAGTGGAAACATGGTGTATTGAGGTTGGCATTGCGTTCGAAGGACTTAATCATGAACGCCGCAGCCCCTTGACCATCGACGGAACAAAGCAGAAAAACCACCTTCAAAATGCCTTGAAAGCACAAGAGTGCGTGACGGGGTAAGTAATGTTTCAGTGCAAAACAGACTGGGGTGCGTGATCAGTTCAAGACTGCGAGACAGGCTTAATCAGTCTGCGCAGGCCATTGCACGGTGGCGCAGGTTATGTCCCCGGTGCGCACAAGCTGTACGTTCGCCCCCAGTCGTTGCAGGCAGCGTTGGGCCAGTGCCAGACCCACGCCTTCGCCCGCAAACTCGTCATTGCCATGCAGGCGGTGGAACAAGCGGAACAGCTTATCGCTGTGGCGCGTATCAAAACCCACGCCGTTGTCCCGCACCTCGATGCGGCGGTTTGCAGCATCCAGCACGACGTCAATGACCGGTTTTCCCTGCATTGCAGAAAACTTGGCCGCATTGTCCAGCAGGGCTTTCAGTGCCCGGTCCAGCAGGGCCCGATCCGTACGCAGCGTGAGTGAGCCATGGACATTGACCTGATGGGTAAAGTCATGCTCGGCCAGCAGTACCGATGCCATGGCCCCAACGTCCACTGCTTCGTTGAGCACGGGCACCAGCGATATGCGCATGTACTCGATCAGCCCCTCTACCAGCACCGACATGCGGTGTCCATTGCGACGCACCTCGGCCAGCGATTTGCGGGCATCGTCCGTCAGCGCCTGTCCCAGGTCGTCTTCCAGGAAAAACGTGTAGGCATCGATGGCGCGGATGGGTGTGCGCATGTCATGTGCGATGGTGCCTGACAGCCACTCGATCTGCTTCATCAGGCGTTCATTCTCGTCGGCCTGATGTCCCATGTGGTGCTGAAAGCGGGCTTTCAGGGAGTCAATTTCGTCGAGGGCCTGTTGCAGTCGTATCTCGGTGGCGCGGTGGGTGCCCACCAGCGTGGTCATGCTTTTCTGCTGCTCACCGAGAATGAACTGCAGCGCCTCCTCGTGCTCTTGTTTGAGCTTTTCGTTTTCTTCCTGCGCGTTGTGCAGGGCATTGCGCAATTGCTGAATGTGGTTTTGCGCGGCCATGAGCGTCTCCTCCGTCGTCAGGTTTTCACCGACCACGGAAGATGCCATTTTGAGAAACCAGTTTTTGTTGCCCATGACGCTATTGTATGAGACGCGAGGCGCTGCAATCGAGTCGCTCGACATCAAAGTATGCGTCATTCACGGCGATTCCGGGTATTTTTAAAATGCTGTCGAGCGTGCTGCCCACAAATGCGAGCAGGGGACTGAAGGTGTTGTAGAGGTTGATGAGCAATTGCTGGGTGATGACGTCCAGCAACGGTTGCAGCAAGGGGTCCAGACTGACGCCAAGCAGGTTGACTTTGACTTCCAGTCGGAAAGCCGGTGGCTTGAGCAGGTTGACCAGCGTGTCACTCAGTGAGTTGCGGATGCGGTAAGGCTCAGGGTTTTTGCCGAATACCACATCCTGCACAGAGTTGGTGTTACCGCTTAAATCGAGCGTGGCTGGAATGGTGATGCTGATATCCTGTGCGATCAGTCTGTTGACTGTCCCCGTCACAATACCCAGCAGGGAATTGAGAATCGGAATGTTCGATGTGATGGACAGCCTCGTGTTGAATGACAAAACCTCGGCCGGCGATCCACAGACGATGGGCGTTGTAGAGGTATCTGCAAAATTGGCCGGGCGATTCGA
This sequence comes from Burkholderiales bacterium, assembly GCA_005788065.1. Taxonomy (GTDB): domain Bacteria; phylum Pseudomonadota; class Gammaproteobacteria; order Burkholderiales; family Burkholderiaceae_B; genus SXZD01. The sequence continues at coordinate 4,721 of SXZD01000038.1, read as the reverse complement.
AAGGCAAAGTCTGAAAAGGGCATTGGTAGCGGTAAATCGGGTCTCATTGGCCGAGCGCGGCATCTTGCACACCAGATTGTCCACTGTCACCTGTGCGCCACCGGCCTGAACGTACAGACCGCCTTTGAGTGCGCTGAGGTTTGATACCGTGAGACCGGTGATGCCCTGCACCACTTCCGTTGCTGTCTTTTCAAAGTTGACTTCGAGTTTGATCTGACCGCTTCGCAGGATACCCACAGGTCTGACACCGCGACGTTGCCTGGCTACCAGAATGCGTGGCGGTTCAACCACGTAGGCCTTGATCATGATGCCGGTGGGCGCATTCGACAGTTTCAGATCAACGCCACGTCCCTGTACGCTGCCCAAGATGCCGGCAATCGCCAGGTCACCAAGGTTGACCATGGCCAGTGCTGCATCGGCCTGCGTCAGATCCAGATTGAGCAGGCTGCCCACCGGTACCCTGACCTGGTCCAGTATCTGTTTGACGCTCAGGTTCAGTTGCGGGGCGCCTGCGGCCACATTGCCGGTGTCCAGCAAGGTACCCAGACCGACTCGCAGGTTTACCAGTTCCTGCAGATTGGTGACCCCCAGCCCTGCGCTCAGGCGCAGCAGATCCACATTCACGTTCGTGCGGATGAGCGCATCGCTTTCGGCAACTCCCAATGCCACGTTGGTACCGAGAACGTTGGTCAGCAGGCTGTTGATCAGTTCATTCTGACGGACCAGATCGGACTGCGAGAGGTTGACCGACGCTACCGATGTCTTGATGGATGCCGTGATGACCGGGGACGGTTCTGCCGAGGCTATCGCGCGCAGGGTGGTGCCAGCGGTGAAAAAAAGCGGCTTGATGTCGCGACTGACCGTGACGCGCACGGCCTCAGGGTTGGCCGTGCAGGCTGTCACGGCGTTGTCGGTGCCGGCGAGGCACTCAAACTGCAGTGCGTCTGTCTGTGTCAGTCCATTGCTCAAGGCTATTTGCCGCGCCTGCGCAAATCCCGGTGCATCGCCGAGTTGGGCGGCCGCAGTTCGTGCGGTGAAGTCCGCAATTTTTTGAATCTCGCGCTTTTGCCACATCATCTGACCCAGACCCAGCGCGGTAAAACCGGCCAGCGCCACACCGATGGCGAAAATCGCCATCAGCATGATGGATCCGCGTTGTCGGTCAAATGATTTCATGCGGCTTAACGGGTCATGCCGGGTGTCGAACCGGTGCTGCCGCCACTGCTCGTACTTCCACTGCGTATGCCGATGGCCGTTGCGCTGCGGGTGGCTGATGAACTGTCCGACGGGCTGCTGAACGTGCTTTCGTAGCGTCGCAGCGCCATGCCCGCACGCTCTGCAGAATAGGGTTCCGGCTCTGCGCGGTTGCGACCTTCGCGCTGCTCGTTCAGCCAGGCCCGCGTGGCGGTACCCACCGGCTTGGTTGCGATGTTGCCTGACGCCTCGTCAGCATGTGCCACGGGCAACAGTGTGACAGCCAGCAACATCAGGGCGAGGCTAAATGGCAATGAGCGAGTAGTCTGCATATGGAAAATCGCAGAGGAGATGTCAGTCATGGTGTCACCGTCCAGAGAAAATGTCGGGGTTAGGCGTTGAGCCCTGTTGGTGGGCGGCGCGAATGCGCAAGGCCTGTGCCTTGACGGTTTCGATGTCGCCGTTTTTCCAGTTCAGTTGCTGGCTCATGGAGTTGAACAGCGCCACCTCATCATAAACGGCTGCATACAGTGCCAGGTTGGCACGGGCCAGGGCCCGGTCCGGTTCCAGTTCCTGCGATTTGCGCAAGGCCACAAACGCTTCCTGCGGTTTGTTCAGCAGTGTCAGCAGCAGTCCCTGATCGTTGTAGAGGCGCGCGTTGAGCGGCTGCTCGCGGATGGCCTCGGACAGCAGCGTGGAGGCCTGCATCCATTGACCGCGCTGCGCTGCTATCTGGCTCAGTCCGTGCAGCGCTTGCGCTTTCAGGCTGGTGTCGCGCAGCGACTGGTACTGCTTTTCTGCAGCGGGCAATTGTCCTGTCATGCGCTGTGCATCCGCACGCAAGAGGCGCGAGTGAACATCGGCCCCCCATTGCTGATCATAGGCATCGCAGTGTGCCAGTGCTGCATACCACGAACCCTGTTCCATCATCTGGCCGATGAGTTTGCGATGCAGCAGTTTCTCCTGGTCGCGCTTCTGGTCGGCTGTCAGGGCAGGTGAGAGTGCATCGGCACCCACCGCAGCGGATACCGCAGAGGCATTTGATACGGGACTGCCAGCGTACAGGTTGCCCTGCGCCGCCGAGCCTGCTGCACCGATGCTGCTGCCGGTCTTGCTTGGCAAGTTGCCTGATGTCGTGCGGGCCTTGCCGGTATTGGCTGCGCATCCGGCCAGCATCAGTGATGTCAGCACGGTGAGTGCTGCAGTCAGTCGAGTCATCGTACGCAAGGCGGGTGTATTGTGCGCTGTCATAGCCGCCCCAGATTGTTCAGTAGCGAAATGATGCCGGGGCCGCCCGTCAAGATCAGCAGGGCTGGCAGCGTGGTCACCACCATGATGCCCGTCAGTTTCACCGACAGTTTGCCCATGCGTTCCTTGGTATGGGCACGTTCTTTTTCAACCATGCGTTCTGCAAACAGCTTGAGGGGTTCCTGCACCGCACCGCCGTATTTTTCGATCTGTTCCAGCACGGCCACAAATGCGCGAAAGTCCTGACTGCTGTAGGTCTGGTTGATGCGACGCAGTATCGTGATCCACGGCACGCCCGACTGCACCTGGGGTCTCGCGTTGTACAGTAGCCGGCCGGTAACCGGCACCAGTTCGCGCAACTGGCTGGAAATGACATCGAGTGCCTGATCGGCACTCATGCCCACACCGGCCAGCAGGCGCATCACATCGACCAGTGCGACCAGTTCTTTTTCGAATTCGACTTCGCGCGACTCGGCCATGCTCTTGAGCAACCACTTCAGGCTCATGAAGCCGAAACCGGTGCTGGCTGTGACATGCAGGAAGGTCATCGCCAGCGTGTCGGTTCTCAGGAACAGCAGGCCAAGCAAAAAGCCCAGCAAAGCCAGCGCACAGCGGGTCATGCTGTAACGGATCAGCCATGTGTCGCTGCCCATGCCGGCTTTGCCCAGCAACCTGCGTTCTTCTTCATCGATGGTGTAGCGCACAAGGCCGATCTTGCTGACCGCCTCGCCGATCTGGTCCAGCGATTCTGTGATGTTCGCACCCTTCAGAACGCGAGAACCGGCAGAGCTCATCACGACGCGGCGTCGCTGGTTGACCAGATCATCGATGCGGCGGCTGACTTTTTGCATGCGTTGTGCCTGCACAAACAGTGCGACGGCAGAAATGCCCAGTGTCAGACCCAATACCAGCAGGCCCAATTGGAAGAGACGGTCATCAAGCAGGTCCATGGTCGTGCGCCTCAGAAATTCTTGACCATGCGGTACATCAGGTACATGCCCAGCAACTGCAAGGTACCGGCTGCCATCAGAAAACCCGCGCCACTGGTGTCGCGCCACATGGTCAGCAGGTATTCAGGGTTGACCACCAGCATCAGACCCACGACAAACGGTGTCAGGCCGGCCAGGATCACGGCTGACATGCGAGCCTCAGAGGACATGGCCAGCATTTCCTTGTAGTGCTGGTCGCGGTCGCGCAGATACTGCCCCAAACGGCCGAGCAGGATGTCGGACTTGCCACCGTAGTTCATGGCCAGCGAAATGATGCTGCTCATCAGGCGAAATTCTGTCAGCTTGTAAACTTCTGCCAGCCGCGCCATGGCTGCATCCAGTTCAAGTCCTGCCTGCTGCATGTCGATGGTCACGGCCAGCGTCTCTTTCAGGGGTTGCTCTGCCATTTCAACGCCCTGATTGTAGGCAATGTTGAGGCTGTAGCCCACGCCACTGATACGCGATACGCCGTCGATGAAAGAGGGCAACTGTTCGATGATTTTTTTCTTGCGTGCGCGCTGACGCGACAGCACCAGCAGCGTGGCCACCATGACCTCCATCATGAGCGTGCCCAGCAGCCCCAAAAAACCCTGCGTGGCAGCCACCAACAGGGCCGGCAGGATGAGCGCGGCAGCGATGATGCCCAGCGTTCGTTCGTCCGGGTTGATGCCGGCCGACATCAGGGTGTCGGTAAACCAGCGTGGCAGGAATTTTTTCTTCAGCGGGTCGTCTTCTTCAATGACCACTTTCTTTTTGTGGCGAATGGCATGGTCCAAGCGGTCCAGGGCTGTCTCCGAGGCCGCCTGCCGCATGCCGCGATCGATGATGAGCACGGCCGCTGCCATCAGCACCAGCCCGATGCCAAGCAGGATGAGTCCAAAAGTGCTCATGTCAGTCCTGCCTCAATTGAGCCGGATCTTGGAGATCTTGGCATTCTTGGGGAAGGGCACAACAGGGATCCAGGCATCCACTTCCTGTCCCTCGCTGTTGACTCTGCATTCGTAGCGGAAAAGATCCTGCAGGATGATGTTGTCATCTGCCATGCCGGCAATCTCTGTGACGTTGACAACGCGCCGCTTGCCCGATGGCAAGCGTGCGATCTGCACGATGATGTCCAGCGCGGAGCCGATCTGTCTGCGAAGGCTGGCTTCGCTTCCGGTGAAGCCTGCAAATCCGGCCAGCATCTCCACACGCTGCAGGCAGTCGCGCGGAGAGGAGGCGTGAATGGTGCCCATCGATCCCTCGTGGCCGGTGCTCATGGCCTGCAGCATGTCAAGCACTTCAGCGCCG
>SXZD01000037.1 GCA_005788065.1 Burkholderiales bacterium | reverse complement strand
GGAACAGGGTGACCTGGACGTACCAACGTCGGTGTGGGATCGCCTGAGTCAGCTTGCCTGCAACCAGGCGTGCAGCGCGGGTGACAGATCAAGCCCCGTGGCCGCTTTCAGTGCCGGTGCCCGCGCCAGCGCCTGACGCAAAACATCGGACACAGGGTCGTCTCCGTCCGTGCTGTCTACACGCGACATCGACTCGGTGCCTCCCTGAACTATGGCTGGTTTGCCGGCCAACATCAGCGCATTGCCAGGGTCGGCTGAGCGCAGCATCATGCCCTGCCCCGCAAACGCCTCTTCGATGTAGCGCTGGCACACCGCATACTCTTTTCTGCGTGACAGCAGATTGATGCAAAACATCCCATCAGATGCCAACAAACGTGCACAGTCATCAAAAAACGTGGCAGAGCACAGACGCCCCATCCGGGCATTCGGATCGAAACCGTCCACAATGATCCAGTCAAAATGCTGACGTGAACCATCCACAAAGTCGGCAGCATCGGCAAACACCATGCGCAAATTCTCGCCCGTCGCCGGAAGTCGGAAATGCTGACACGCTGCGGCGTGCACAGCAGGGTTGATCTCCACCACCGTCAGTCGCCAGTGCGGAAAGTGATGATGCAGGAACTTGACGATGGATCCAGCCCCCAGACCCACCACCAGCACGCGCGGCGACATATCAACTCGATCTGACCAATCCCTCAAGAGCAGGGGCAACATCATCTCCCGGGTATAGGCCAACTCCAGCTTGAAGGGCCTGGCAACGCGCATCGCGCCTTGCACCCAGGAACTGCCGAAATGCAGCGTACGCACGCCGGCCTCTTCACTGACGATGATTTCAGTCTCGCGCATGTCAGTTGCCCCGATACCTGTCCACATCGGCTGCAGACACGGCGCCGCTTTCGCTCTTCCATGACACCGCCATGAATGTCAGCACGTCAGCAATCGCCTGGCTGGAGAGTTCATTGCGAAATGGCGGCATGCCGTAGGGGCGTGGATTGCCGCTGGTGGCGGGCGCATACCCGCCATTGAGAACGGCACGTACGGCGTTGGGAAGCGGGGTCACGCGGCTGACGGCGCCTTTGTCGCCACGGGCAGGCCACTGCAGCGCTGGCGCTTTACCGACCTCGCCCCCGCCCCTCTCGCCATGGCAGTCGGCACACTGCCGACGATAGATTTTTTCACCGTTGGCCACAGACCGTTCAATATCTGAAGCGGCGAGAGCCGCTCCCGTTGACGGGCGTTGCCGCGAGACAGCGGCAGGCAACGACTGTATGTAACGTCGGGCCGCATCGATGTCCGCTGCGGTCCAGAACTGCAGACTACCCGCAATGACGTGCGCCATGGGACCGGCCGCCATGCGACGCTCATCTACGCCGGCATGCAGGTAACGCGCGTCATCAGAGGCGCCCAAGCCGGGCGCATACCAGCCATTGACCGGCATGTCCGCACCCGCCAGATGCCGACTGCCGTCATCTTGTCCCAGCAGCCCCTTGGGCGTATGGCAGGCACCGCAATGCCCCGGACCATTGACTAGCCACTCCCCACGGATCAGTTGCGGATCGGCGGAGGCGGCGGGCACGTCCGGCTTCTTGCGCAGCGAGTTTGTCGCTGTCCAGAACGCCAGTGAGCCACGCCAGTCATACGGGAAGCGCAAACGTGGCGCCCGCGGCACCTGTTCGATGGGATCAAGCTGCCTCAAGAATGCATACAGGTCGTCTGAATCGGAACGACTGAAGCGTGCATAGTAAGGCCATGGAAACGCCGGATACAGGCGATGACCATCCCGCGAAATACCCTGGGTCAATGCTCGATAGAAATCATCTGCAGACCACCGGCCAATGCCCGTCTCGATATGCGGTGTGATGTTGTTGGCATAGATGGCACCGTAGGGTGTTTCAATCGCCTGACCACCTGCGAAAGCAGGCTTGCCCGGCATGCTGTGACAGCCTGCACAATTGCCCAGCGTCGCCAGATAGGCACCGCGTCGAGCGGAGGCGCTGGCATCGGCCTTCAAGTGTGCATCCGCCTCAGACCGAAGGCCGGCGACTTGCCGGGGTCCGGCCTTGTGCGTCCCACATTCCAACGCGAAACGCCTGCCCTGCATGTCGGGACGCGCAGTTTTGGCAACCGGTTGCGAAGCAAGCCAGGCTGCCACCGCAGAAATCTCTTCGCCCCGCATGCGCTTGACAATATCGGCCATGCAATCGGGGGCAGCGGCTTTGCGGGCACCGTTTGACCAAGCGCCCAACTGTGCGTTCAGGTAATCACGCGACAAACCGGTGAGCCCCGGCATGACCGGATCAAGCCCGGTCAGGCTCTGCCCATGGCAGGACGCGCAGGCTGGCAAACGATCATCTCCGCTGCCTATCAATGCGATGCGTTCACCAAGCGCCAGCACAGCGGGCTTTTCGGAAGAAGCTGCAACGCTGCCATAGGGCGGATTCAGATTCGCAAAATGCTGCGCCATCTCGAACAGGTAGGCATCGGAAAGCCCTGACACAATGCCGACCATGGCCGGGTGGGTCCTGCGACCGTCTCGAAAACCCAGCAACTGCGAATACAGGTAGGCAACGGGCTTGCCAGCGATACGGGGGTAGTAACCATCAGGAGTGGCGCGTCCCTCATCGCCGTGGCACTGAGTACAGGGAGCCACCCGGCGTGCCATGTCGGCGTCGGCCCTCGCTGCAATCGGCACAAGCGAAAACAGGCAGATGACTGACAGAAACAACCGCAACAGACTATGGCCCAGACGCAAGACAAGCCCCCTCGAAGACGCGCCGGGCAATTGTAACCGCAGTGGCAAGCACCGTGCGATGATTCAGTTACCGCGACGGCCGAACAGACGATCCACGGAGGGATCCAAGGGTACAAACTGAACCGATTCCTGCTCAGGTAGATCAAAACCGGCCATGTCGTCCCCCTGCTGGAGCGGCATACCGTCAACATACTTGCAGACATGAACCCGCTCGGGGGGTGACAGGGGCGACTTCCAAAAAAATGCGATAATCCGCCTGCGGAAATACAGGCAAGCCACGCAGGCACCCGCTGACTGCGCAGTCTCACTGTACAAGCACAGCGGATTGCCCACCCCACTGCCCCGATGGCGAAATAGGTAGACGCACAG